>JBGSII010000252.1:0-3177 GCA_041742555.1 Ilumatobacteraceae bacterium | reverse complement strand
TCCCCGGCGCGGTCGTGTGTTGGCCGGTCCGGGTCGCTCGGCGTGTCGGCCGGGTCCTCGTCCGCCGGGGGGTGCTCGCGTGTGTTCGCTGTGGGGGAAGGCAGTTCAGACATTTGCACCAGGGTGATCGGGTGCTGTCGTGTTGAGCGTCGGCAAGGTCGGCCCTGCGAGTGCCGGCTACTACCAGTCGGCCGTCGTTCAGGGCGCGGAGGACTACTACGCCGGTGACGGCGACGCCCCAGGACGCTGGGTTGGCCGAGCGGATCTCGTCGGTGCCGTTGCTGGCAGCGTGGCGACGGCGGTCGAGGCCGGGTTGCTGTTGGAGGCCAAGGCCGCGCCCGACGGCAGCCGACTCGGCAAGACGACGGTAACGGAGCGTTCGGTGACGGCGTTCGATCTGACGTTCTCGGCACCGAAGTCGGTCAGCGTGCTCTACGCCCTCGGCGACGAACGAGTGGTGGCTGCTGTTGAGGCGGCCCACACCGACGCGGTGCTGTAGTCGATCGCGTCGCTGTCACCGAGGATTGCGTACACCCGAACCGGTCACGCCGGTGTCGCAGTGGTTGACGCTGAGGGTGTGTTGGGGATTCGGTACCGGCACCGCACCAGCCGAGCATTGGACCCGCAACTTCACGATCACGTGTTGATCTCCAACGCGGTACGGACCGTGTCCGATGGTGAGTGGCGCACACTCGACGCCCGCGGTTTGTATCGGCAGGCGAAAGCGGCCGGTGTCGAGTACCAGACCCATCTGCGTGCCGGGCTACGCGGATCGCTCGGTGTCGAGTTCGGTGACGTCGACGCCAACGGTCAGGCCGACATCGTCGGCATCGACGACCGGGTGCTGGTCGAGTTCTCGACGCGCAGTGTCGACATCGAGACCGAACTCGAGAACTGGGTGTTCGGGTTCGTCGAGCGCGAAGGCCGCAAGCCTTCGCCGGTCGAGGTCGGCAAAGCGCACAAGACGATCACGCTCGCCACCCGCACAGCGAAACCCGCCGACGCTGCGTTGCCGACAGCGACACTGCGAGCGGGCTGGCGCGAACGTGCCGACAGGATCGTGGATGTCGAACAGATGCTCACCAACGTGTTGGGTGACCCGTCGCCGACTGCGGTGAGTCGACCGACGGTGGAGAATGTGCTCGACGCGGTCGAGAGCAAGCATGCCCAGTGGGCCGAGGCGCAGTTGCTCGAAGAGATCGCCGCCCGCGTCACCGGGCCGGACCCCGTCACGATCGCCGAGGTCATCGAAGCGGTGCGCGCCGAAGCGATGGGATCGTTCGGTGTCGTCGACCTGACTCCACCCGCAGAGACAGGTGATCGGCTGCGCGCATCGGATGGCCGACCGGTCCATGTCCCGCCGTCGGCGGTCCGCTACACGACCCGCCGCCACCTTCAACGCGAAGTCGCGATCGTCGAGTGGGCCACCGCATCCGACACCGCGAAGCACCGTGTCGTGGAGGTCGACGAAGACCTCCTTGATGGTCTCGACGACGGCCAGGTGGCCGCCGTGGTGGCGATGCTGTGCGACCCGCGCCCGGTGATCACGGTGGTCGGCCCGGCCGGTGCTGGTAAGACCACCATGCTCGCCGCCGCCGTCACCTCCTGGCACCGTGCAGGGATCAGCGTGTTCGGGGTCGGGCCGTCAGCGACTGCAGCACGGCAACTTCGAGACGGTGCCGGGACGGTGGCGGACACGTTGCACAAACTCGTCTACGAACACAGCGTCAAACAGACCGCCGGGCGCGGGCCCGCCGACGCGATGTGGGATCTACCTCCACGGTCGGTGGTGATCATCGATGAGAGCGGCATGGTCGACACCCGGCTCCTTCACGACTACTCCCGAATCGCACGAGCGAAGCAGTGGCGCACGGTGCTGGTGGGTGATCACCGCCAGCTCGACGCCGTCGATGCCGGTGGCATGTTCGCCGAGCTCGTCGGAGACCCTGACGTCGTCAGCGTCGAACTCGACACGCTCCACCGGTTCCATCACGACTGGGAAGCCGACGCATCACTCAAACTTCGACACGGGGATCACGCGGCGATCGACGTCTACGACTCGCACGGAAGAATCCACGGCCACCTCGACCACACCGCAGCAGTCAACGCCGTCGCCGACGCCGCCTATGCCGGGCTGGTCGAGGGACGCGACGTGCTCCTGATGGCACCGACGAATGCCGACGTCGACGAGCTGAACGCCACGCTCACCGAACGACTGCTCGCCGCCGGACGCCTCGACGCCGCCGACAGGGTCAACATCGCAGGCCACGTCTTCTATCCGGGCCAACCCGTCGTCACCCGAGCCAACAACCGCACCCTTCTGTATGGGGACGACGAGTGGGTCCGCAACGGCGACCGCTGGACCGTGAACGCAGGCACTCGTGACGAGCTGTACCTCACCAACACCGTCACCGGCGACCGGCTCGCGCTGCCGGCCGACTACATCGCCGACGGCAACCTCACCGTCAACTACGCCTCCACGATCCATCGGGCCCAAGGAGCGACGGTGGACGAAGCCCACGTGATCGTCAACGACCGCACCAACAACCGACAGCTCTACGTCGCTGCCACCCGCGGAAGGAAGGCCAACCACATCCACACCGCACCACCAGCCTTCGATCCCGACCAACACGGCCCCGCAAGCGACCACGAGGACTGTTTGCCTCGTGATGCCGTTGCTGCCGCGCTGAACAGGCAGCCCGATGCCACCAGCGCAATCGCACGACGACGCCAACTCCGCGAACTCGTCAACGGCGCCGTCGAACAGACCCGAGGAGACCAGGGCAACGACGGCGACGGCCCGGCCCCGACGAACATCCCCTCCTCCCGGGCGGCAGAAGCCGCCGAGCGACTCCGACGGCTGACGAACGAGCGGAGAGGCAAGTCCCTCAGCCGATAGACAACCTCGCCAGAGAGAGGACCCGAACGCGAGATTATGCGGCACCCTTCCAGCCCGAACACGCGACCGACTTCGCCGGCGATGCGGCGCGGTCGACGGCGTTTCGCCCCGGGATTATCGCTCGGCTCCCGGTCCGTCGGGACTGTCAGATCCGCGGTGTAACTGGTTTGGCCTGAAACGCTGAGCGATCCGCTCGGCGAGAAGGACAGGTAACCATGACCAACCATGATGTGACGGTGGCGACACCGTCGAACGACAAGAACGACGAGCGGCCGGAT
>JBGSII010000251.1:0-11078 GCA_041742555.1 Ilumatobacteraceae bacterium | reverse complement strand
GCCAGCCGTGCGTTGCACTGGTGCAACTCGGCGTCACGCCGGCTGGCACCGAGTTGCTCGTCGATCTCGAAGCATGCGGTGTGCTCGCGGTCGCCGCGACCTCCGACGAGGCCGATGAGGTCGTCACGGCGATCGGCACGGCGCTGGCCTCGTCGCTGTTCGCCGAGGTCGCTCACCTCGTCGTGGTCTCGCTCCCGGAGGAAGCGCTGCTGGGCCACCGCAACGCCCACTGCGCTGCATCGGCCGACGCTGCTGTCGAGTTGGCCTACTCGCTCGTCGGCACGACCGCCGTCAACGCGCGGTCATCGTTCGAGTTGCGTTCTCTTCGCACCGGAGGCGAGGTGTGGGAACCGACGGTCGTGCTGCTCGGTTCGGCCGACGACGGTGCCGAGGTGTGCGGCGCCGCGGATCTGCCGGCCGCCGGACACGGTCTTGCCGTCGTCGTCGCCGACGGACAGCAGCGTGTTCCCGGTGCAGCAGCGAGGCTCGTAGCTCGTTCCGATGGCTGGCGTCTGGACGCGTTCGGAGCGTCGATCGAGCTCACCCCGGTCGGGGTGAGCACGTCAGATCTCCACGGGGTCACCGAGCTCTTGGCGGATGCGGATCGCGCGCTGGAACCGATCGAGACAATCGCCGAGATGCGGTGGTCCGATGACCTGCCCGTCGGTGCGGCGGAGGATCGTGACTCGGCGCTGGGAGAGCTGGCAGAGGCGCTCCGAACCCGGCCCCACGAGATCGTCGTCGGCATCCTGGGCGGCGTCGAGGTACGCACCCGCACGGGCGACGTGGGCAGCTTCGAGCGATCGAAGACGGTCGAGCTGATCGCCTGGCTGGCGACGCACCGCGATCGTGCCACCAGGACCGGCGCACGAACCGCGCTGTGGGATCTCGACGTTCGCGACGCAACGTTCGCAAACGTCGTCTCGGAGGCACGGCGCGGCCTTGCCCGGCTGATGCCGCCACCCGATGGCGCTGAGTGGGTCGCTCGGACACTCACCGAGCAGCTGCCGATCCACGTTCTCGTGGTCACCGACGCCGAGCTGGTCGAGGATCGCCTGTCCCAGGCCCGACTGCAGCCGCCCGACCAGGCGATCGAAACGCTGCGACCCGCGGTCGAACTCGTCCGTGACATGCCGTTCGCCGGCACGAGCTACCTGTGGCCCGACGCCGAGGGGATCACGTCGAACCTCGTGCTGCTGGCAATCTCCGCGACGGCCGAATTCGCCGGGCACGCACTGTCGCTCGGCGACACCGACGCGGTGTTCTGGGCGACCGGCAAGGGACTGCGGGTGCTGCCGGGCCACGAGGAGCTGATCGCGCTGCGGATGCGGGCCCACGCCCGTGCGGGAGACCTGGCCGGCGTGCGCCAGGAGTGGGAGTCCTACGAGCGGGTGCTGGTGGCCGATGCGTGGTCGGACGGCGAGCCCGCCCCCAAGCTCCTCGCCCTGCGACACCAGCTGCTCAACCCGACGTCGTCCTGAGACTCGCCCAACTCACCGCCCTTGCGATGAGCGAAGCGACCGCATACGGCACCTCTCGCTCATCGCAACCACGTTCGCCGCTCCAGCGATGAGCGAAGCGACCGCATACGGCACCTCTCGCTCATCGCAACGCGATCGCGGCTCCGGCGGGTCGCCGAGGAGGTCGAGGTGGCTGCACGACACACACGGCTCGATCGTTCGGGGTCCACCGACTGCAGTCGTGATGCTCCCGAAAACGCAGAAGACCCCGTCGGCCGGAGCCGACGGGGTCTTCGCTGAAGTGAAAGCGTGAACGCTGATCAGTAGGTGAATGCCGAGCAAGGGTTCGGATCGACAGCGGCGTCAGGAGCCGCCACCCCCGCACCCGTCACTGCGAAGTACTCCGACGCAGTAGCCATGTAGTTCGGCACCAGAGCCGTCTCGGTCACCGCCGGCGTGTTGCCGTTCTGGGCGATGTACGCCTCGATGGCGACCTGCAAGGTCTTCTGGTCAGCGCGACAGGCCGATTCCTCGCCCTGGTCGGTGATGCCACGGACCGCGAACACCGTGACGGTGGCGAGGATGCCGAGGATGACGATGACGATGAGGAGTTCCACCAGGGTGAAACCCTTGTCCTGCTTGTTGTTCATTGTTGGTTCCTTCCGCTCTTTGGTTGATCTCCCGAAGGAGAGATGTCTCACGAAGCGCTCCGTGAGAACCATCTCCCGTTGCGCAGTTGTTTCTTCGGTCGCCGTCGTGCGACCTTGAGTGGAACTTCGAACTTTTCGCGAAGATCTGCCCCACCTCAACGAGCGGTCAGTGAGAACTCAAGACCCCGACGGGTCGCGCCGATGTACAACCAAGCGCGCGCAGCAGGCGGCGCACCTCACACCGCAAGAGGAACGACCATGTTCGGCAAGGCACGAGACGACCACGACAGCAGCACCCTCGACACGAGCGCGCTCGACGAGTTCTTCGGCGACGAGGCCGCCGCCGAGAACTCCGTGGAGATCAGCGATCTGCGCGATCGCGTCGACCAGGTCGAGTCACAGATCAACAGCCAGTTCACCTCGCTCGCGACGTATGCGCAGATCGCACAGGAGCAGGTGGAGCTCGCCCGGTCCGAGGCGAAGGCCGCCACCGAACGCTCGGAACAGCGCCTCACCTCGCTGATCGAACGCGAACGCGCCGACCGCGTCTCGTCGTCCATGGGCGTGGCACCAGCGGATGCCCCCGGAACGACGGCCCGACTCGACGCACTCGAGCAGTCGGTCGCCCTGATCCAACAGGGCCTCGACGAATGCCGCCAGCAGCAGAAGGATCTCGCCGTCGCCATCACGACGATGTTCGATCGGCTCTCGGCGCCGGCACCGTTCGCGCCGCCGTGCACCACGCCGATCGAGATCGACCCTCCCCTCGACGGTCCGATCAGCGACCTCGCCCTGCACGGCTGATCGGCGACACAGCGTCCTCGTGGCCTGCCCCAACTCCAACGGCACGGACACGGCCACACCGCCAGGCGGGCTCGATCAGCGCACGACTTCCATCCGCATGCCGGCCTCGTCCCAGAACGGGTCGATCGGCATCCGGCTGATCGCTCTGCCCGATGCCCGGCGAGCGGTGTAGAGCAGCGCCCCCGCCTGCAGCATGTGCACACCCGCCGCGCCGTCGGGCGGCGTGCGCATCACCACATCGTCCACACCGGGAAGACGTTGGCGGATCAGTTCCAGCCGCTCCAGACGTCCATCTTCGTGATATGGCGAGGTGGTGAGCGGGACGTCGCTGTTCATCGCCGTGAACGACACGTCGGGATTCGCCGAGAAGAAGCTTCGTGAGTGATACGGCTGGAACTCGCGCTCGGCCTCGCGAAGCCACCGCAAGCGACGCAGGTCGTGTCTGGTCATCCAGGGCTCCATCGCTGCCGCGTCGCCGTTCGACGATCGCACGGCGGCACGGCTCGGCGTGCCCGCAATTCCGGTGACACGCGGCCATCCGACGTACTCACGCGCCTCGGCGTCGCACGGCCGGTACTGTCCGGACGGGCTCTCGAACCAGGCCATCGGCACGTTGATCGCCGCCGCGTCGAACGTCGGGCGGAAGTCGAGCACTTCGAAGAGCCGGGGGAGCACGAACGACTCCTCCGCCGCCACGGTGATGCCCGACAGTCGAGCGGGCAGCACCAACCAACCGCCGGGGCACGGAGTCACCCCGGCGATGTTCTTGTACGGGTTCTTCTTGACGACCACGGCGACGTCCCGACGCTGCTCAGGACCCGTTCGCCGAGCCCACCGGGGCCGGGGGTGGCGGCGGCATCGACGACGCCTGATCGCCGGCGTAGGTGCCGGACCCCGACGAACCGGCCTGCCCCGCTGCCAGGGTCGAGTGAGCCCCCAACTGGGCGCGGGCGGTGGCGATCTGGGCCTGCACTTCCTTCGGGTACTGGCTCGACCCCATCGCGACCTCCATGGAGATCAGCCCGGCCGCGACGAGACGGGCGAGGTCCATCTCGATGGTCTGCATTCCCTCGGCGGCGCCCGTGGCGATCATGTTGCGCATCTGGCGTGACTTACCTTCGCGGACCAGGTTGCGGATCGCCTCGTTGGCGACCATCACCTCGTACGCAGCGACGCGGCCGCCGCCGATGGCGGGGAGCAGACGCTGGGAGATGACGCCCTGCAACGCGCCGGCCAGCATGATCTGGATCTGGTCACGACGTTCGCCGGGGAACACGTCGATGATGCGGTCGAGCGCCTGAGCGGCGTCGTTGGTGTGCAGCGTCGCGAACACGAGGTGGCCGGTCTCCGCGAGCGACAACGAGATCTGGATCGAGTCGAGGTCGCGCATTTCGCCGAGCAGGACCACGTCGGGGTCCTCACGCAGCGCGCTGCGCAGGCCGTCGTTGAACGTCTCGACGTCGGAACCGACCTCGCGCTGGTTGACCATCGCCATCTTGTGATGGTGCAGGTACTCCACCGGATCCTCGATGGTGAGGATGTGCACCGGTTTGGTGTCGTTGATCCGGTCGATCATCGCGGCCAGCGTGGTCGACTTTCCGGATCCGGTCGGGCCCACGACCAGCACGATGCCGTACGGCTTGTTCAGCAGAGTGGTGCACGCCACCGGAGCCCCGAGCTCTTCGAGCGTGCGCACCCGGAACGGCACGACGCGCAACGCCAGCGCCAGATTGCCGCGCTGGCGGAACGCATTGGCGCGGAATCGACCGACGCCGGGCGCGCCGAACGAGAAGTCGACCTGACGGTCGCGGCGCAACTCTTCGAGCTTGCGCTCGTCGAGCAGCGACATCACCATCCGGTCGACCTCGTCGGAGGTCAGGACGGGCACGTTCTCGAACGACACGAGGACACCATCTCGGCGGGCCGTCGCTGGCCGCCCCACGGTGAGGTGGAGGTCGGACGCGCCCGAGTCGACAGTCGCCTTGAGCAATGCTTCGAGCATCGGATCTGGGGTGGACATGGTTGGCTAACCTCCCGCTCGGGCCACGGAGGGCCACACTTGATGAGCTTTTCGTTGTTGGTCGTGGTGGTGGTCGTGGCCGGTCTGTTGATCGGCTCGTTCCTCACGGTGGTGGTGGATCGGGTGCCGCAGGGCGGCTCGGTGAACGCGCCTCCGAGCCGGTGCGGTTCGTGCGGGCTCCGCCTTGGCCCGCTCGATCTGGTTCCGGTGTTCAGCTGGTTGGCGCTGCGCGGGAAATGTCGCCGGTGTCGAGCGCCGATCGGAGTCGAGCCGATCGTGCTCGAGGTGGCCAATGCGATGCTGTACGTCCTGATGGCGATCCGCTTCGACGACACGCGTGCAGCCATCCCCGCCTACTGCATCTTGATGTCGGTGTTGCTCGCGCAGACCTGGATCGACTTGCACACCCAACGTCTGCCGCGCGAGATCACCTACGTCGGCATGATTCTCGGCGCCGGCAGTCTCAGCATCGCGGCAATCGTCATCGACGAACCCGAACGCATCTGGATGATGGCGCTCGGCGCAGCGATTGCGTTGGCAGCGATGTGGCTGATCTACACCTTGAGCAGAGGCGGCATGGGCGACGGCGACGTCCGCCTTGCGCCGCTGCTGGGTATGTACCTCGGCTGGCTGAATCCGGGCATCGTGCTGCCCGGGCTGTTCTTCGGCTTCGTCGCCGGTGCCGTGGTCGGTGTGGCGATGATGGCGCTCGATCGCGCCGGGCGACGCACCGCCGTGCCGTTCGGGCCGTTCCTGGCCCTCGGCACCGTCGTGGCGATCTTCGTCGGTCAGCACTTCGTCGACCTCGTCCTCGCTCGCTGACCGGCGAGTGGCCGATCAGATGTCGGTCTTGGTTCCATTGAGCACCCCGTACATCGCCGACACCAGTGCGAGTGCGACGAATCCGACGATGACACCGACGAAGATGATCATCAACGGCTCGAACATGGTCGTGAACTTCTTGATGCGGCTCTCGAGTTCGCGGTCGAAGTAGATGCTGGCGACCTGCAGCTGCATGTCGAGCGTGCCGGTCTCCTCGCCGACCTTGAACATCTGCTTCGCGGCTCCGGGGAAGAGCTCGGTGTCGATCAACGGCTGCGCGAAGCCCCGGCCCTCGAGCATCTGGGCCCTGGCGATCTCCAGACGTTCCTTGTAGACGATGTTCGTCGTCGCGTCGGTCGTCGTCTTCAGGCCCTCCGGCAGGGGCACGCCGGCGGCGATCATCGCCGACAGGATGCGGCAGAACCGCTCGAGAATGGCGTAGTCGACGATGCCCTTGATCACCGGGATCTTGAGCACCAGACGGTTGTTCCACAGCTTGCCGGTCGGGTGCTTGAAGAGGAAGAGCAGCACCGCGGTGAACAGGATGAAGAACCCCGCCGTGATGAACCACAGGTCGGTGAAGAAGCGTGAGAAGAACAGCATCATGCGCGTCGGCAACGGCAGCTCGGCGTCGAGCTCCTCGAACAACGGCTTGAACTGAGGCAACACGTAGCCGGCCAGGATCAGCACCGTCATGAACGCCATCACCATGACGACCATCGGGTACGACAGCGCCGACACGACCTTCGAGCGGGTGTCGATCTCGCGTTCGAGGTACTCCGCCAGGCTCTCGAGTGCGGTGTCGAGCTGGCCGGTGAGTTCGGCCGACTGCAAGATGCCCACGTAGTACTCGGGGAACACTTCGGGGTGCCCCGCAGCAGCCACCGAGAACAACCCACCATTGCGGAGGTCGTCGACCAGGTTGCCGAGCGCACGTCGCAACGCGACGTCCTCGGTCTCGTCACCGATCGTCACCAGCGCATCGGTGATCGGGATGCCGGCCTTGACGAACACCGCGAGCTGACGCGTGAACTGCATCAGGTGCTTCTTCTTCACCTTCTCCTTGGTGAGCTCGAAGTCGAGCATCCCTCGGCGTTCCTCGATCTTGGTGGGGAACAGGTTCTGCTCCACCAGGATCGCGCGCGCTGCGCCGATCGTGTCGGCCTTCGTCACCCCTTCGACGGGGGCACCGGCGGTGTCGATTGCGGCGTAAGCGAACTTGGGCATGGGATGCTCCGTGTCTCTCGGTTCTCAGTGGGCGAACAGGGTTCGGACGACTTCGGGGATGGTCGTGATGTCGTCTTCGACCATCTGCATTGCTTCTCGGAGCATCGTGCGCATTCCTTGAGCAACTGCCAGACGGCGAAGCTCCTCGGTGGTGGCCCATCCGACGATCAGACGGCGCACTTCCGGCGTGATCCGCAGCAGCTCGTACACACCGATGCGCTCGCGGTAGCCGGTCCCCGAGCAGTAGCTGCAGCCTTTGCCGTGGTAGAAGACGGTCTTGTCGCTCCCGCCGGAGTGCTGGCGGAACACCGCCAGCTCCTCGGCGCCGGGTGTGTACTCCTCCTTGCAGTTCTCGCACGTCTTGCGGAGCAGACGCTGCGAGACGACGCCGACGATGGCCGAGGCGACGAGGAACGCCTCGATCCCCATGTCGAGCAGTCGGTGGAGGGCCGCGACGGCGTCGGTGCCGTGCAACGACGACAGCACGAAGTGGCCGGTGAGCGCCGACTGGATGGCGATGCGCGCCGTGTCGACGTCGCGGATCTCACCCACGAGGATCGTGTCGGGGTCCTGTCGCAGAAGGGCCTTGAGCCCGGTGGCGAACGTGAGACCCGCCTTGGCGTTGGTCTGCACCTGGTTGATGCCGGGGAACACGTACTCGACGGGGTCCTCGACGGTGGTCACGTTCTTGCCGGTCGAGTTGATCTCGAGCAGCGTGGCGTAGAGGGTGGTGGTCTTGCCGGCGCCCGTCGGGCCAGCGCAGATGACCATGCCGAACGGCGCGTGCACCAGCTTCGAGTAGGTCTTGTAGGTTTCCGCCGGCATTCCCAGCTGGCCGAGGCTCACCATCGACTTCGACTTGTCGAGCAGTCGCATGACGATCTTCTCGCCGAAGACCGTCGCCACCGAGGACACACGCACGTCGATCTGGCGACCGTCGACGGTCGTCGAGAACTGGCCGTCCTGCGGCGCCCGCTTCTCGACGATGTTCATCTCCGACATGATCTTCAGACGGCTGATGAGGGCGTTGTGCGCCGACAACGGCAAGGAGAACGCCTCGACGAGGTTGCCATCGACGCGGAACCGAATCCGGAGGCGGTCGTCGAGCGGTTCGATGTGGATGTCCGAGCTGCGGTCACGCATCGCCTGACCGACGATCTTCGCGACGAGCTGCACGACGGGCGCCTGATCGTCGAGGCTGACCTTGGCGATCGTGTCGGCGGCGTTTCGCTGCTCGTCCTCCGCCGCGAAGTTGGCGACGATGTGCTCGACATCGGCCGTCGAGCGGTACATCTGCTCGATGAACGACGTCACCGTCTTCTCGTCGGTCGCCTGCCAGACGAAGCGCTGACCCGTGGCCGATTCGACCTGTTGGCGGCGCCACGGCGACGGGTCGGCCGCGTACAGCAGGATCAGCCCGTTCTCCTCGGCGATCGGCATCACCTTGTGGGTCCGAGCGATCTGCTCCGGGAACTTCGCGGCCATCTCCTCGTCGAGCTGCACGATCGAGATGTCGGCGACCGGCACCTGGCACACCGCCGCGACCGCGGCGGCGAGCTCGTTGCGGCCGACGCCGTGATGGCTGAGCAGGAGCGTGACGAAGCCGAGCAGGTCGCCGTTGGTGCTCGCGGTGACGACGTCGAACGACTCCTGGCTGAGATGTCCTCCCGCGATCAGCGCCTGGCCGACGGCATTGCACTCGGCGGTCGAGGCGCCAGGTTCGGGGGGTTCGGCAAGCGCGGTCGCGGTACCACCGCCGGGCGGGGCCAGGTCTTCGGGTCGGGGCTTACGGAGTGCCATCGTGATCCTCTCGATCTCAGAACTGTGCGCTGGCCTGGGGCTCGAACGGTGTGGGTGGGCTCAGGGGATTGGCGGGACCGGGAACTTCGGCAGACCGAACGCCCGCCGCTTCGTCTCGGCGCACGAACTGGCTGGGGTCGAGCGCCAGGAGCGCTCGCTCGACCTCCTCGAGTCGCTCGAGCTGGACCGCGGTGTCGACGTCCATGTGGTGCTCCTGCAACTGCGTCTCGAGGTCGACGATCCGGCCGACGGTCTTGTCCATCGTCTCGTCGATCGACTTCTGGAATCGCTCGACCTCGATTCGCACCAGTTCGACCTCGCCCGCAGCGCTGGCGACGCGTTCTTTCAGGTCGTCGATCGCGTCGACGTCGACGAGGTCGAGTCGGACCGCCATGGCGTCGATCGCCTGGTTGACCTCGCCGAAGCGGGCGTCGGCACCGGCGATGCGATCGCTGAGCATCGCGACCGACTCGTCGAGGCCAGCGCTCACCCGACCGACGTAGGCGTCGATGTCGGCGACACGCTGCCCGACGGTGTCGTTGATCCGCGCTTCCGCAGTGAGGATCCGCTCGTTGATGCGCTCCTCGGCCTGATCGACACGAGCGCCGACGGCGTTCGACACCTCGGCCTGCTGACGTGCGGCCTGTGCCGACACCTCGTCGAGGCGCATCGCCATCGCTGCGAGGCGACCATCGAGCTGCTCGGCGACCTGATCGGACACCTCGTCGAGGCGGGATTCGGTGGCCTCGGTCATCGCATTGAAGTGCTGCACCATCGCCGCGGCCTGCTCGTCGAACTTGCGCACGCTCCGATCGAGCGAGGCCAGCTCGTGTTGCAGCGTGTCCTGGCGGTGTTCGAGTTGCCTGACGACGGGGCGAGCCGCCGACTCGACGGCGGCCGCGAGGCCGACGTTGGCCTCGTCTGCGACACGTCCGATACGGAGTTCCATCTCGTCGTGACGACGCTTGGTCTGCGTCGTGAACTCCGCGAGCCGCTGCTCGATGGCCGGAAGCAGTTCCCTCACCGTCTCCTCGCTGCGGACCCGGGCAGCGCGCTCTGCGGCCAGTTCGCTCTGGAGTCGCTGGACCTCGGTCGAGACCTGCTTGCTGAACCGGTTGAGCTCCTGCTGGACCGCAGCGATGATGCTCGAACGGGTGGTGTCGTCGTGAGTGTTCATCACACGTCCTTCCGTGGGTACACGGCGAACTCGTCGCACAGGCAAGCCTGCGGACCGGAGGGGGCGGAGGGGGGGCGTCGTGTCGTCATGAGCTCAGGAAGTGGTCTGTTCGAGTGGGTTGCATGTGCTCTATCGACCACCTCGTCACCGATCTTGAGGGTTCGCTGAGAGTGCGTTGACGAAGTCCGGGCACGCCCCTTGCCGTCTCACGACGTAACGTGCGCGTCATGCGTGTCCATCTCGTCGACGGCACCTACGAGCTGTTCCGCCAACACTTCGGCATGGCGTCACGCCACAGCGGTCATGGCCCCTTCGACGCGGCGGCAGGAGTCGTCGCTTCGACGCTCGCGCTGGTCGAGGACGGTGCCACCCACATCGGTGTCGCGTCCGACCACACGATCGAGAGTTTCCGCAATGATCTGTGGGCCGGCTACAAGACGTCCGAGGGGATGGATCCGGAGATCCTCGAACAGATCCCGGCGATGGAGCGGGCACTCGCTGCCGCCGGATTCACGGTCTGGCCGATGATCGACCACGAGGCCGACGACGCGCTCGGCGCAGCTGCGCTGGTCGCCGAACGCGACGAGCGGGTCGATCAGGTGCTGATCGTCACCGCCGACAAGGACCTCGGTCAGTGCGTGCGCGGTGAGCGCGTCGTGCAGTTCGATCGCCGCAAACGCGAGATCATCGACGCCGACGGCGTGCGATCGAAGTTCGGTGTCGGTCCGGAGTCGATCCCCGACTACCTCGGCCTGGTCGGCGACACCGCCGATGGGTTCCCGGGCCTGCCCGGGTGGGGAGCGAAGAGCGCTGCGCTGGTGCTGGCCCGGTACGGCCACATCGAGAACATCCCTCCGTCGGCGGGTCAGTGGGACGTGCCCGGTCTTCGAGGCGCCGCCAAACTCTCGGCCACGCTGCAAGCCCAGCTGGCCGATGCCCTGCTGTTCCGCCAGATCGCCACCGTCGAGACCGACGTCGATGTGGGTGTCGTCGACGAGTGGCAGTGGCGTGGCCCGACCGACGAGTTTCCTGCCGTGGCCGCCGAACTCGGCGCGCCCGAACTCGTGGCCTACGCGAATCGCCTCGCCTGAGCGTCGCTCGGCGCCGCCGACTGAGGT
>JBGSII010000250.1:0-4821 GCA_041742555.1 Ilumatobacteraceae bacterium | reverse complement strand
GTCGCCCGCGTCGCCGCCAGCGGCCACCGCTGCTTCGAGCGGCACCTTGCCGAGCAGCGGCGCACCGATCGCCTCGGCGAGCGCCTGTCCGCCGCCTTCTCCGAACAGCGCGTACGACTCGCCGTGGTCACAGGTGAATGCGCTCATGTTCTCGATCACACCGACGACGTCGAGAAAGCTCCGCCGAGCCATGTCCGCGGCACGTTGCGCCACCTTCTGGGCGGCCAGTGCCGGGGTGGTGACCACGATGAGCGAGGTGCTGGGGAGCATTCTCGCCAAACCCATCTGGACGTCGCCGGTGCCGGGCGGCATGTCGATCAGGAGGTAGTCGAGGTGGCCCCACTGGACGTCGCGCAGGAACTGCTCGACCGCCTTGGTGAGCATCAGCCCTCGCCACATCAGCGCGGTGTCCTCCTCGACGAGGAAGCCCGTGGAGACCACCTTGAGAACACCGTCGCCGACGATGCGCTCGTTCGGCACGATCTTGGGCTTGTCGGATCCCGCGACCTGACGAGCCTCCATACGTTCGGAGATGCCGAGCAGGCGCGGCACCGAGAATCCCCAGATGTCGGCGTCGAGCACGCCAACGGTGTGCCCGGCCCGGGCAAGGGCAGCTGCGAGATTCACCGTGACCGAGCTCTTTCCCACTCCTCCCTTGCCGCTGGCGATGGCCAGCACTCGGCAGCTGAGCGGGATCTCGGTGTCGGGAGCGTTCTGGCGAGCGTTCCAACGGGCCTTGGTCATCACGTCGCTGCGCTCGTCGGCGTTCATCTCGCCCCAGACGATCTTCACGCCCGCGACACCGGGATGCACCGACACCTTGCCCTCGACCTCGCGCTTGATCTCGGCACGCAATGGACATCCGCGGATCGTGAGCTTGACGCCGACGGTGACGACCCCGTCCGAGGTGATGTCGACCGATGGAACCATCCCGAGCGACACGATGTCGGCGCCGAGCTCGGGGTCGATCACCGTCGCGAGCGCGGCCATCACCTCGTCGTGTGTTGGCGGGGCGACCGTCGTGACCATGCCGGACATTTTACCGGCGGTGACCGTGTAATCTCCAGGGGTGGCTCAGGAACGGAGAAGTACGGCGTCGGCGGTGACGGTTCCACCGCAGCTCGACCTGCTCAAAGCACTGGGCGACAACACGCGTTACGCCATCTACCTCGAGCTCGCTCGCTCTGCTCGCCCGCTGGCCACCGCTGACATCTCCGAGACATTGGACCTGCATCCGAACACGGTTCGCCCCCACCTCGAGCGGATGCGGGAAGCGGGCCTGCTCGACGTGGAAGTCGGTGGGCGTGGAGACGTCGGGCGCCCGCAGCACCGGTACTCGATCGCGGCGAATGCCCCTTCGCTGGGCTTCGAACCTCCGACGATGCCGGTGCTCGCGCGCATGGTGTTGGCGATGGCCGCTCGTCTTCGGGCGAGCGCCGACGATGCCGAAGCGGTCGGTCGATCCGAGGGCGCCTCACGGGCGGAGCCCTACGCTCGGGCCCCGTCCACGCTCGAAGCGCTCGTGTCCGATCTCGATCGTCTCGGCTTCGACCCCGTCGTCAGCGATGTCGCCGACGATCCCGACGCTGCTGTCGTCGCGTTCAGCCATTGCCCGTTCGCCGAACTCGCCGAGGCGCATCCGGAACTCGTCTGTGGGCTGCATCGCGGCCTCGTCGCAGGGTTCGTCGATCAGATGGGTGACGCCGAGGTCGACGAGTTCTGCACGCTCATCAATCGCACACCGTGTCGTGTGACGATCGCTTCGCGCTAAATTGAAGTATCCGCAACCAGGAGGTTCCGAATGATCACGCTCACCGATTCTGCCGCCGTCAAGGTCCGTCAGCTGCTCGCTGACGAGGGTGCCGAGGATCTCGCACTGCGCGTCGCTGTCCGGCCGGGAGGCTGTAGCGGGTTCTCGTACGAGATGTTCTTCGACGGCGACATCGCCGCCGACGACAATCAGGCCACCTACGGAGACGACGGAGCGGTGAAGGTGGTCGTCGACCCGGCGTCGGCGCAGCTCCTCGACGGGGCGACCCTCGATTACAAAGATGGCCTCGACCAGTCCGGCTTCGCCATCACCAACCCCAATGCGTCGCGCACCTGCGGGTGCGGCTCCAGCTTCTCCTGAGCTGCGCCACCGGCACGTCGCGGTCGCCTGTCAGGTCGAGGAGCGCTCGAGCACCTCGACGAGTTCCGTCTCGTCCCAGATGGCGTCGAGCCGCTCGGTGACGGTGCCGTCGGCGGCGATGACGAACAGCGCAGGCTCGAAGGCGAGACTCGCTGCGTCGACGGCGTCGGTCGGTGTGGTTGCAGTGTTGTCGGTGTAGATCTCGGCGTGGATCCACGTGAAGGCATCGCCGAAGCGATCCTGCACGTCGATCATCGACTCGAGCGCCGGTGCGCACGTGCCCGTCTGACAGAACTGTGGCGTGCCGACGAGGTAGGCGATCGGCTTCCCGGCCAGCAGGGCGTCGGTGAGGGTCACGTCGTGGAACGGGCAGGGGTCGGGTTCGCGGGTGCAGACCGGGTCGACACCGCGGCCGTCGTCGAACGTCGGAGTGTCGAACGGGGGCATCGGGTCACCTGGGCCTGGCACGGCGACGGAACCTGGTTCCATGACCTGGAATGCTGCGCCGTCCTCCGGCCCGCCCTCGACGACCAGGAAGTAGAAGCCCGGCGACTCGATCGGCACCCGAAAGCTGTAGTACGGCCCGGCGTCGAGATCTCGGCGAACGGCCGAGATCGAGAATCCGAGGGATGTGCCGTCGGCGTCGGTGATCTCGGCGTTCAGCGTCTGCGGACCGTCGGAGACGATCTGGCCGTCGGCGCTGGCGAGGCTGATCGGCAGGCGCTGGAGCCCGGGCTCTTGGACATCTCTCGGGAAGCGTTGCGCCAGCACGAAGGTGTCGAACGGGATTCCCGGGAACGCTCCCGGCTCGGCTGAGGACGGCACGGCCTCCTCCGGCGTGCCGTCATCTCCCTCGGACGATCCGTCGTCGCTGGATCCACATGCGACGAGGACGGCGCTCGCCGCGGCACCGATCAGTACCGTGCGGCGGGAGATCAACGACGGCGTGGCGTCGGAGACGTCGGTGTTCGAGGTACGTGCCATGCGATGTCCGACGATAACACCTCACGATTCCGTGCCACCGGCGCCCTGGCACCGTTCGGCGACGCGCAGTAGGTTGCTCAGCGATGAGCAAGCCGCTTGGTCCCTACACCCCCGTCGTGCGCGCCGGGGACTTCGTCATCGTGTCCGGACAGGGAGGACTCCGAGATGGCGTGAAGGTCGATGGCGGGGTGCGCGCCGAGACCGTCCAGACGATGCAGAACGTCGCCGCCCAGCTCGCCACCGTCGGCGCCTCGCTGAACGACGTCGTCAAGACGCTGTGCTTCTTGACCGACATGGAGAACTTCGGCGCGTTCAACGAGGCGTACGCCGAAGCGTTCGGCACGCATCGGCCGGCCCGTTCGACGGTGGGCGTCGCATCGCTCCCGGGCAACTTCCTCGTCGAGGTCGAGGCCTGGGCATACGTCCCCCAAGGGTGAGCTCGACGCTGCATCGCTGCGACTGGGCACTGTCCGGTGGCGCTGCGATCGGCGATGCCTACCTGAGATACCACGACGAGGTGTGGGGCGTTCCCGAGCGTGATCAGCAGGTGCTGTTCGAGTTCCTGATCCTCGAGGGTGCGCAGGCGGGCCTGTCGTGGTCGACGATCCTGCGCAAGATCGAGGGGTACCGTCGGGCCTACGACGGCTTCGATCCCGAGGTGATCGCCAGCTACGGCGACCGGGACGTCGTGCGACTCCTCGCCGACGAGGGGATCGTGCGCAACAGGGCGAAGGTGGCAGCGTCGATCCGCAACGCTCGGGCCTGGCTCGAACTCGACGATCCGGTCACGTACCTGTGGAGCTTCACCGAGGGCGACACGATCCAGAACGTGTGGCACGACCTGGCTTCGGTGCCGGCGCAGACCGAGCGGTCGCGGGCGATGAGCAAGGACCTCAATCGGCTCGGCTTCACGTTCGTCGGGCCGACCATCTGCTACGCGTTCATGCAGGCGATCGGCATGGTGAACGACCATCTCGTCACGTGCTTTCGCCATGGTGAGTGCGCAGCGCTAGCCTGAGCTCATGCCCGGCGCCGTCGCCATCGTGATCGTCCTGCTCCTGATCCCCGTCCTGGTGATCATGAGTGGTGCAATCGCTTCGGCCATCATCGGCGAGGTCTTCTACCGAGACGGACGCTCCCGCTTCAAGGACAGCGAACTCCTCGATCTTCCGGACTGACGTCCGCGCTGTGCCTGACCCATCGTGTCCGTCAGGCACACTGAGCGGTATGCACTCACACGATCAGGCGACCGAGGAGCTGACCGACGCGGTCATCCGGTACGCCGTCGATCGGATGCGGCTCGATCCTCCGCCGCTCGACCAACCCCGGACAGCTCAGCAGCTCAGCGAGGCGGCCGGCCAGACGATCACTGCGGGTGGCATCGGTGGAATCCAGGCCCTGCGGGTGTTCGAGGAGGTGCTCGCACCGGCCTGCATCTCGGTGGACCACCCTCGGTTCTTGTCCTTCGTGCCCGCCGCGCCGACGGAGGCGTCGATCCTCTTCGACCTCGTCGTCGGAGCGTCGAGTGTCTATGCGGGATCCTGGCTCGAAGGTGCGGGGGCGGTGTTCGGCGAGAACGAGGCGCTGCGATGGATCGCCGACCTTGCTGGACTTCCCGACACCGCTGGCGGCGTGTTCGTCAGCGGCGGCACGGCCGGCAACCTGAGCGCCCTGATCGCCGCCCGCTGGCGCTGGCGTCATCGGGC
>JBGSII010000249.1:0-5856 GCA_041742555.1 Ilumatobacteraceae bacterium | reverse complement strand
GCTCGGCTTCGCGGTCGTCGTCGCGCTCGCGGCCGGGTTGATCGGGCCTCGACTTCCAGGGGCCGACGCTGCCCCGCTCTACGAGACGAGCGGGGGCAGCGGTGGTGTCAGCCAGGTGCTCAGCCCGCTCGTCGACATCCGTTCGCGACTGACCAACCGTTCGACGACCGAGTTGTTCCGGGTGCGCGCCGACGCCGAGTCGTACTGGAGGTCCTCAGCGCTGCCGGAGTTCGACGGCACCACGTGGGGTATGCCCCAACGCGACCTGGAGCCCATCGACCGATCGTTGACGGCGCCGCCGGATTCGTTGATCGAGAACCGCCAGCAGATCACGATCGGCGCGCTCGGCGGCAGCTTGGTCCCGGCGGCTCCCGATCCCTTGCAGGCCTCCGGACGCGAGGATCTCCGATTCGCGGCCGAGACGTCGACACTGGTCACCGTCGACGGCGATCTGCAGGCCGGCGATCGGATCGACATCGTGTCGGCCGCACCCGCCCTGAGCGGTACCCAGCTGAGTGCTGCGACGACCGCTGCCGCCCCGGATCCCATCTACACCAGCGTGCCCGCCGACCTGCCGCCCGTGGTCGGCGCCACGGCACGTGACGTCACCGCCAGCGCGGCGAGTGCCTATGACGCCGCGCTCCAGCTGCAGACCTGGTTCCAGACCGAGTTCGAGTACAGCCTGGAGATTCAGCCCGGCCACGGCAACTCGGCGATCGAGAACTTCCTTCGCGATCGGATCGGTTACTGCGAGCAGTTCGCCGGGACGTTCGCGGCCATGCTGCGAACCATCGGCGTACCGACGCGAGTTGCGGTGGGGTTCACCTCCGGCGTCCCCGTCGCTGACGGTGAGTACTCGGTGCTGGGCCGCAATGCACATGCGTGGCCCGAGGTCTGGTTCGACGACATCGGTTGGGTCGCCTTCGAACCGACACCTGGCCGGGGCGCACCGAACGCCGAGTCCTACACCGGGATCCGGCCGCAACAGGACACCTCGGCTACGGCCGAGGAGATCGACGACGCCGATGTCGCACCCGTATCGACCCCACCGCCCGGTCCGAGCGATGGTGACGCCGGTTTGAACATCCCCGATCTCACGGAGTTCCCGACCGACGAGTCCCTGGCGCCCACAGCAGCCACGAGGACCGACGACGGTGCTTCATGGGTGGGCCTCGCAGTGTTCGTGGCACTCGGGGTCCTCATCGCAATTCCCGCAGTGATCCGACTGCTGCGCCGTCGGCGGCGGGCTCGAACCGTCGATGCCCAACTCGCCGAGGCGTGGCACCGCGCGACGAGCGCCGTTGTGGCGGTGGGTGTGCCGGTGCAGTCGTCGGACACGCCAGTGGAGGTGGCAGCGCGCACCGCACGTCACTTCCCAGTCGTGACGAGGCCGATGTCGTCGCTCGCCGACGCAGTGACCGCTGCGACGTATCGCGCCGAGGGGAGCACCGGGTTCGACGTCGTCGGCACGTACGGCGCCAGCACGATCGGTGAGTGCCGCAACTGGGCCAAGCAGATCGACCGAGCGGCGACCGAATCTCTGGACTGGCCGAACCGCGTGCGGCGGTACTTCACCACCTGGAACTGATCGACGGCGCGATCAGCGAGTGGCGTCGTCGTCGACGTCGGGTCGGCGACCACTGAGCCAGGCCGAGATCGGCAACTGGCCGATTCGTTCGCGTCCGAGCAGACGCAGCTCGGATTCGAGCATGATCGCCATCACGAGCACGAGCACGAATCCCGCGAATGCCACGACGAAGCTGATGGCGAGGCCGCCGATCGTGATGGCGAGCCCGACGAGGAGCCCGAACGCGAGCAGGATCGATCGGCGACGTGACACCCGGTACCCGCGTTGGGAGAAGGTGGGGTCGGATTCGAGTTCCTGTTCGATCTGACGCAGGATGCGTTGCTCATCCTCGGAGAGAGGCACGGGTCAATCATCGCACGTTTCCCGTCGATCCTCAACGCGGTGGAGGACGTTTCTGGACGGAATCGGCTCCGCCGTGATCCCGATCACCAGGGTGCGGCGCCGGCCGCACCACGGCGTCGGGGCCCCACTGTTGTTCCCCGCGCCTCACGACGCGCAGACGGCCGGACTGGAGGGCGCTCGCCGGGCCGATCGCGGACGACCCGAAACGATCCCGGATCCGATCCAGCGCGTCGGTCGCGCCCGCCCAGTCGGGCCGCTTCTCCACGAGGTCATCGAGGCTCAGTTGCCGTGTGCTGGGTCCGAGATTCGACCCCGCCACACCGAGCAGGCGGACACCCGGGGAGGGATCGATCGATTCGAGCAGCGGGGCGAGCGCGGCGACGATCTACGGTGCCAGCTCGACCGGCTCGGGGCAGGTCACCGACCGGGTGATGGTCTGGAATCCGCTGTCGAAGCGCAGCTTGAGGGTGAGTGTCCGCGCACCGACTCCGGCGGCCCGCAGCCGCGACGCAACAGCGTCGGCGAGCCGGACGAGCTCCCGGCGGAGCTCGTCCGGCTCGTACTTGTTCGCCGGGTAGGTCTCTTCATGGCTGACCGAACGCGCCTCCCGATCCGGCTCGACCGCGCGATCGTCGATTCCCCGAGCGAGCCCGAGCAGGTGGCGGGCCTGTCGCTCGCCGAGCGCCGTCGTCAACACACGCTCGCCGACCAGCGCGAAGTCGGCGACACGACGAATTCCGATTCGATGCAGTTTGTCGAGGGTCACGGGCCCGACTCCCCACAGACGCTCCACCGGGAGCGGATCGAGAAACGATCGTTCGTCACCGGCGATGACCACGACGACGCCGCGGCCCGGTTCGACACGTGCTGCGGTGGCACGCGGCTTTGCCTCGACCGAGGCCAGCTTGGCCAGGAACTTGTTCGGTGCGACACCCACCGAACAGTCGAGCGCGAGCTCGTCGGCGACGTCCCGACGGATCGCCGCAGCGATCTCCGGTGCGGGGCCGAACAGCTTGATCGATCCGGTGACGTCGAGAAACGCCTCATCGAGCGACAGCGGCTCGACCAGCGGCGTGTACCGCTCCATGATCTCGCGGACACGTGCGCTCACCTCGGCGTACAGCGCGTGGTCGCCCGGCAGGAACACCGCGTGCGGGCACCGGCGTTTCGCCACTGCCGAGGGCATCGCCGAGTGCACTCCGAATCGGCGGGCCTCGTACGACGCTGCAGCCACGACCCCTCGACGCCCGGTCCCGCCGACGACGACGGGCTGGCCGGCGAGATCGGGACGGCGACGCAACTCGACCGACACGAAGAATGCGTCCAGGTCGACGTGAAGGATCTGGCGCGGGCCGGCCACCTCCCCAGTGTGGCCCGTTACGATCCGCGCCATGGACACCGTGCCGAGCGCTGGGTCGGACCCCACTCCTGATCGATCCCTCTCCGCCCTGCCGTCGGTCGGGGTCCGCGTCGGCGCGTTCGCCGCGATCCTGCTCAGCGGACTCGCCGGCGCCCTGATCGGGTACTCGCTGATCTCCTTGCAGTGTGAAGGCGACTGTGCGCTGCCGACCGGCGTCGGCCTGCTCGTCGGAGCGATCGTTGCCGCGGGCGGTATGGCGATCGTCGCCGTGCTCGTCATGCGGGCCATGGGCGAATGGCGCGAGATCGAGGACCGGACCGGGGCAGGACACGCTCCGAGATGACGGGCGAACACCTCCAGACGCCAGACGATCCGGCCGCGCTTCGAACACTCGCCGCCGAGCTCGCACGTCGCGCCGGAGCGCTCGCGCTCGACGGGCGACGACGGCTCGGGGTGGGCCAACCGGTCGAGCACGACACGAAGTCGACGCCGACCGATCCTGTCACCGAGTTCGATCGTGCGACCGAGGCACTGATCGTCGAGATCCTTCGCGAACGTCGCCCTGACGATTCGATCGTCGGCGAGGAAGGCGCGGGCCGCGTGGGGTCCTCGGGTCTGGAGTGGCACATCGACCCGATCGACGGGACGGTCAACTTCGTCTACGACCTTCCGGCCTGGTGCACCTCGGTCGCTGTCGTCGACGAGCACGGTTCGCTCGCCGGCGCGGTGTACGCACCGGTCACCGACGAGCTGTTCAGTGCAGCGCGTGGCGCGGGCGCGACTCGAAACGGCTCGGCGATCCGGTGTTCGTCGGCAGCGGACCTCGCGACCGCCCTGATCGGAACCGGGTTCAGCTACTCCCCCGCGGCACGCGCGCACCAGGCCGTTCGCCTCGCCGCGTTGCTCCCCCAGGTACGCGACGTTCGGCGCTACGGTTCGGCCGCACTGGATCTCTGCATGGTCGCGTGCGGTCGACTCGACGCGTACTTCGAGGAGCACCTCAACTCGTGGGACCTCGCTGCGGGCGTGCTGATCGCGGCCGAAGCAGGGGCGATGACCTCGGATTTCGTCGGCGGCCCGGCGTCCACCGCGGGCGCCGTCGCAACCGCGCCGGGAATCCACCGGGCCCTGCTCGCACTCCTCGAGCAGTCCACGCCGGATCGCTGACGACCAGGCGCCGGCAGAAGGCACGCTCCCGATCACGCATCTGCTGTGCGCGGATGGCAACGTTCTGATCCTCGTGGTCGCCGTTGACGTCGGCGATGCGGCATCATGGTGGTGTGGGAACACGCATCTTGGCCGTCGAGGACGACGAACGCATCCGGTCGGCGGTCAAACTCGCCCTCGAGGACGAAGGGTGGATCGTCGACGAAGCGGAGAGCGGCGAAGAGGCGATCGAGAAATTTGCGCGTTCGAACCCGGACGTCGTACTGATCGACATCATGCTGCCGGGCATCGACGGCTTCGAGTTGTGCCGCACGCTGCGCCGCACGAGTGACGTCCCCGTCGTGATGGTGACCGCCCGCAACGACACCCACGACGTGGTCGCCGGCCTCGAAGCCGGCGCCGACGACTACCTCACCAAGCCGTTCGCTCCCAAGGAGCTCTCGGCGCGCATCCGGGCGCTGCTGCGTCGGATTCGGCCCAGCCCGCAGGGCCATCCTCGACTGAGTTTCGGCGACCTCGAACTGATCCCCGACGAGGGCAAGGTCCTGCGCAGCGGCGAGGAGGTCCACCTCACCAAGACCGAGTTCCGCCTGCTGTGCGAACTCGCGGAGAGCCCCGGCAAGGTGCTGAGCCGCGAGGTCCTGCTCGACAAGGTCTGGGGCTACGACTACTTCGGTGACGGCCGCCTGGTCGACGTGCACGTTCGACGGCTGAGGACCAAGGTCGAAGCCGACCCGGCAAACCCTCGCCACGTCGTCACCGTCCGCGGGCTCGGGTACCGGCTCCAGACGTGAGCGAAGGCGGCTGGTTCCGTCGCCTGGTCAACCGCTCCCGCCCAGCGGAACTCGGGCTGCGCCGACGGATCCTGCTCACCTTCACGCTCGGCTCGTTGCTGCTGTCGGTGTTCCTCGCGACCACCACGTACGGCCTCACGCGGTCGAATGTGGTCAGCGAGCGTGTCGACACCGCCATCAGCACGTCGCAACGCAATGCCCAGGGCGTCGAACGCGACCTGCGCTCGCTCCCCGTCGACGCCGAGGCGGCCCGGGCCTCGCTGACCCGAATCGGTGTGCAGGACTACCTGATCTGGTACGCCGACAGCTGGAGTGGTGGCGGCGCAACGTTCCAGGACGTCGACGTGCCTCCCCCGCTGATCACCAGGGTGATCGACGAAGGGACCTCGGCCAGCCAGATCGTTCGCCTCGACGACGAGCTGAGCGTGGTCGTCGGATGGGACATTCCGGGCATCGGTGCCTACTTCGAGGCGTTCAGCCTCGAAGAGGCGGACTCGACGTTGTCGAGCCTCCAGCTCTCGCTGCTCCTCGCGGCGGCCATCACGACCGGGCTGGGGATCCTGCTCGGCATCTTCTCCGCGCGCCGGGCGGTTCGGCCGCTCGGC
>JBGSII010000248.1:0-5552 GCA_041742555.1 Ilumatobacteraceae bacterium | reverse complement strand
GTCGTTGGGGCCGGTGCCGCTGGGGACGGGTGCGGCGTATCGTCAGCCGCTGTTCACGACCACGACGCAGCGGTTCGTCAACGAGACGACGGGGGTGGCGTCGTCGCCGGGCGGTGGTGGTCAGATTCCGACGTTGCCGGGCTTCAACTTCGCGGCGGCGCCGTTTGCTGGTGGGGCGAGCTTTCTTCCGCCTGGGGACTACAACGTGGGGATCGCGTGTACGCGTGCTGGTGGCTCGGTGCTCGACAAGTTCTGGAACGTGGTGATGACGTTCGCGACCGATGCGACGGACACGCCGTCGGGGCTGACCTGGACGGTCGGCGACGACGACGAGACGACGACCACGACGATCGCTGCCACGACCACCACGACGACCGCCGAGGAGACCACGACAACGACGACGACCGCCGAGGAGACCACGACGACGACGATCGGCGAGACCACGACGACCACGACGATCGCCGAGGAGACCACGACGACGATCGGCGGAAGCACGACCACGACGCCTGGCGACTCGCCCGGAGTCCGTGGCGGCTTCACGGTGGTGGAGCCCTCCGGCCCCTGCATCACCGTTCAGAACGTCGCGGTGTCGTTCGGGAACCTCATCGCCGGGAGCACGGCGGCAGCAGCCGGCGACGCGACCACCGTCGTGAGTTCGTGTGCCAACGAGTCACTGCGCGTGCGAGTCGACGCCAGCGATGCGGTCTCGGGCGATCCGGCGACGGCGAGTCTGACCGTACGGCGGTGTGCGGTGTCGCCCCAGTCGCCGACCTCGCTGCGGTGCGGGCAGCGAATCGGTCCGAACGCGTTCGGCTATGCCGCGACCGAAGCAGCCAACGGCTCGGCGTTCCGACTCCCGCCCGACAGCACTCGAGCCCGACCGCGCCTGTTCGAGCTGGCACCGGACGCGAGCCTCACGTATCAGCACTACGTGCAAGGCCCTGGCCGGGGTGCGTCGGCCCAGCAGTTCGACTTCGTCGTGACCTACACCGCGATCGCGAAGTGATCGCTGCCCTCCTCGCCGTCGGCCTCTTCGTCGTGGCGCCGATCGATGCGGCCGTCGCGATCGATCCGGGTGCGGTCGAGGTGGCGCAGCCGATCGCTCCCGACATCGACTCCGTCGTCGGGGAACTCACCGTGAGGAACCCCGGGAGTCAGCGTTCGGCGTACACGATGTACGCCCAGGAAGCTCCCGATGGGCTGCCGATCACGCCTGATTGGTTCTCGTTCGAGCCCTCCGTCTTCGAACTCGAAGCAGGAGCGTCCCAGGCGGTCACGGTCCGGATCAGGCCCGACGCCGGTGCGAGCCCGGGCACCTACACCGCGCTGCTCACGGCGGCCCTCGCGACGTCACCGGACTCACCCGCAGCCGCACAGGTGTCCGGTGCAGTGGCCACCGAAGCCTCCTTCGTCATCGAGAACGCCGGGACTGCCGATCTTCTCGCCGGCGGATCGGCTGGCACTGGGTCGGGGGGCATTCCCACCTGGGCATGGGGCGTCGCGGCGCTCACGCTCGTCGTGGCGGTCCTCGGTGTGTCCACCGCCATTCGCGACGCCAAGCAGCCGGATCAACCCGACCGAAGCACCACGAGCTGACAGGCAGCGTGAGGTCGACCATGGCGCCCGAATCGGTACGCGAAACCAACGACGGACGCATCATGCGCACGCTCTCGGTCGTGCTCCTCGTCGTTGCCGGAATCCTCGCCGTCGTTCCGAGCACCGGAGATGCGCAGGTCGTCTACCAGCGCATCTCCGGTGAGGGTTCGTCGTGGTCGGCGAACGCGATCGACGCGATGCGGGTGAACCTGCGACAGAGCGGCATCACGGTCGATTACAACCCGAGTGGCTCGAGCGCCGGCCGCAAGAACTTCCTCAACGGCACGGTCGACTTCGCGGCGTCGGACGTCCCGTTCCAGTTCGAGCCCGACGACGGCTCGGCGCCCGAGAGCCCGGCGCCCGGAAGCTACGCGTACATCCCGGCGACCGCCGGCGGTACGGCGTTCATCTACAACCTGAAGATCGACGGCGAGCGGGTGACGAACCTGCGGCTGTCGGGCGAGAACATCGCCAAGATCTTCACCGGCGTGATCACGCAGTGGAACGACCCGGCGATCGCCGCCGACAACCCCGGCCTCACCATGCCGGCGAGGACGATCGTCCCGGTCGTGCGGTCCGACGGGTCGGGATCGTCGGCGCAGTTCACGACGTGGATGATCGCCAGGCACAAGGGGATCTGGGAGGCCTTCTGCGCCGCCACCGGACGAGCCGACACCTGCGGATCGACGTTGTTCTATCCGACGCCGCCCGGTGGCATCGCCCAGAGTGGCGACGTCGGCGTCGCCGGCTACGTGAGCCAGGGGTTCGCCGAGGGGGCGATCGGCTACGTCAACTACTCGTACGCCCTGGGCGTGCAGTTCCCGGTGGCGAAGGTGCTGAACGCTGCTGGCTACTACACCGAGCCGACGCCGCAGAACGTCGCGGTGTCGCTGCTGCAGGCGAGGATCAACACCGACGAGTCGAACCCGGCGACCTATCTCACGCAGGACCTGAGTGGCGTGTACAGCGACGCCGACCCTCGCAACTATGAGCTGTCGTCGTACTCGTACTTCATCCTGCCGACCAGGATCGGCGGCCAGATCAACGAAGCCAAGGGCCGCACCTTGGCGGCGTTCGCCTACTACGCGATGTGCGAAGCGCAGCAGCAGTCGGCCTCGCTCGGCTACGCGCCGCTGCCGGTGAACCTCGTGACAGCGAGCTTCGACCAGATCGCCAAGATCCCTGGCGCCGAGGTGCAGGACATCAACGTGCAATCCTGCGACAACCCCACGTTCTCGCCGAGCGGCGAGAACCTGCTCGCCGCCAACGCACCCCAGCCGCAGGCGTGCGACAAGCAAGGCCCGGCGCAATGCTCCACCGGTCCGGGCGGCGGGCCCGACGATCCGGCTGGCACCCGAGGCTCGTTCACGGTCGTCGAACCGAGCGGACCGTGTCTCGTAGTGCGCAACACTGCTGTCGACTTCGGCGAACTGGTCGCTGGGGAAGCGACTGCAACAGGAGCAGATCAGACGACAGAAGTCGAGAACTGCGGCGACACACCCCTCGAGGTGTCCGTCCGGGTCGGTGACGCCGAGTCGGTCGAGCCCGACAGCGACACCTTCCTGCGCGCCGTGCCCTGCGCACTTGGCCCACCGGACCGCGCTGGGTGCCCGGAGGACATCTCGGCGACGAGCTTCGGCTACGGATCGATCGCCCGCGGATCCGGACCGGAACCAACGTCGGTTTTCCCGACGGGAGTCGTGTCGGTGCGGCCGGGCGCACCGGTCGACCTCGAGCACTTCGTCACCGCCCCCGGCGTCGGGGCGCCGACCAGCCCATTCGAGTTCATCGTCACCTACACCGCCGTCGCAACGGACTGACCGACCCGCCGTCAGGCGCCGGCGCGACCGTTGCTCGGGCCGGCGTTACTCGATGACGGCGAGGACGTCGCCGCCGCCGACCGTGTCGCCGGCAGCCACCTTGATCTCCTTGACCGCGCCGGCCTTCTCGGCGTTGATTTGGTTCTCCATCTTCATCGCCTCGAGCACCACGATGCCCGCACCGACCTCGACGGACTGACCGACTTCCACGAGCACCTTGACGATCGTGCCCTGCATCGGCGCTTCGACCGAGCCGGACGCGATCGCTCCGCCTCCACCGCTGCTGGCGCCGCCCCGCTTGGTCTTCTTCGGCGCTGCGCCCGACGCGACAGCGACCGCGGGCGTCTCGGGGACCCACATGGAGACATCGAACCGCTTGCCGTTCACCTCGACGGTCGTCGAGCGTTTCACCTTCGGCTCGCTGTCGTCGCTGTCGGGGGCGTTGCTCTCGGACTTGCCGCCGATGCCGGTGAGATCGAGCACTTCTTCGACCCACTTCGTCGAGTGCGTGACCGCGGCGAAGTCCGGATGCTTCAAGATGGCGAGATCGGCCGGGATCGTCGTCGCCACACCTTCGACAACGAGTTCGTCGAGCGCACGAATGGTTCGGGCGATCGCCACGTCGCGGTCGCGTCCCCAGACGACGAGCTTGCCGACGAGGTTGTCGTAGTACTGGCTGATCTCGTCGCCCGAGTGATACCCGGAGTCGAAGCGGACACCGAATCCGTCGGGTGCGAGCAGTTTCGTGATCGGCCCGGGAGACGGGAGGAACTTGCCCTCCGCGACGTCCTCGGCGTTGATGCGGATCTCGATCGAGTGCCCACGTCGGGCAGCGTCGACCTCGGCCTGTGTCATCGGGAGTTCCTCGCCGGCGGCGACGCGGATCTGCCATTCGACGAGATCGATGTCGGTGATCATCTCGCTGACCGGGTGCTCGACCTGCAGACGCGTGTTCATCTCGAGGAAGAAGAACTCGCCGTCCTGGAAGATGAACTCGACGGTGCCCGCGCCGTAGTACCCCACGGCCTTGGCGGCCTTCACCGCAGCGTCGCCCATCGCCTGCTCGACGCCGTCGGGCAGGTTCGGCGCCGGTGCTTCCTCGACGAGTTTCTGGTGACGGCGCTGCGCCGAGCAGTCACGAGACGAGATCCACACGCAGTTGCCGTGCTTGTCGCCGACGAGCTGGATCTCGACGTGGCGTGGCCAGGTGAGGTACCGCTCGACGTACACCTCGTCGCGTCCGAAGAATGCCTTCGCCTCGCGCTGGGCGCTCGCCATGGCGTCGTCGACCTCGGCTTCGCTCTGCACGACCTTCATCCCGCGACCGCCGCCGCCGAACGCGGCCTTGATGCACACGGGCCAGCCGTGCTCGTTGCCGAACGCCTTGATCTCGTCGGCGCTCTGCGCGAACTCGGTCGTGCCCGGCACCACCGGCGCACCGCCACGGATCGCGGCGAGTCGGCTCGACACCTTGTCGGACATCTCGTCCATCGCTGACGGCGGCGGACCGATGAACTCGACGCCGATCTCCGCGATCGCCCTCGCGAAATCGGCGTTCTCGGAGAAGAAGCCGTAGCCGGGGTGGACGGAATCGGCGCCGCTGCGCTTGATGACATCGAGCATCACGTCGGAGTTGATGTAGCTCTCCGCTGCGGTCTGGCCGCCGAGTGCGTAGGCCTCGTCGGCGAGGCGGACGTGAAGCGCCTCCCGATCGAGCTCGGAGTACACAGCGACGGTGGGGATTCCCATCTCCCGCGCAGCGCGGATGACTCGGACGGCGATTTCGCCACGGTTGGCGATCAGGATCTTCTTGAGCACGGGTGCCAATGTAGGGCCCGTGCACGCCGACGGAGACATCTGGGGTTCGATGACGTGGCCGGCTGGCTGGGACGTTCGTCACGTGACCGAGACGGGGAGTACGAACGCCGACCTGATCGACGCCGTGCTCGCCGGTACGGCGACGAACCGAACGGTGCTCGCCACCGACCATCAGACCGCGGGCCGGGGCCGTCTGGACCGGCGTTGGGAGGCGCCGCCGGGATCCAACTTGCTGGTCTCGATCGTCGTCGCCCCGATCCCCTCGGTTCCCGCCTCGGTCACCCACCGGATCGGGCTCGCCGCCGTGGCCGCGGTCAG
>JBGSII010000247.1:0-7163 GCA_041742555.1 Ilumatobacteraceae bacterium | reverse complement strand
CCGCATCAGACCTTCGAGGTCCTTCTCGCTCCATCCCCTCCGCTGTCACCGTCGCGACCGCACGGGAGATCGCGGCGTGGTTGCCGCCATGGCCGTTGACGAGCACCACTCCTGCGGCCCAGTCGGCGCTGCGCACCAGCTCCACGATCACCGCTGTCGTCACCGACGTCCCGATCGACAAGGTGCCCGGGAAGTCCGCGTGCTCTCCGGATGCACTGACGCTGATCGTCGGGCCGATCATCAACCCGTCGGTGTGATGAATGGCCCGACCAGCGAGTTCCTCGGCGATGATCGTGTCGGTTGCCAACGGCAGATGCGGACCGTGTTGCTCGGTCGAGCCGACCGGAATCAACACGATCGGTGCTGGGGCATCCTCGTTCGATCGCCGGCCGGCGATGCCATCGACCTCCGGCCATGTCGCGTCGCCGAGTCGCATCGTGACGCCTCAGCCGGATCCGGGGTGGGCGCGCTCGGGCGCGTCGAGGTAGCCCCAGTCGTGAAGTTGGTCGAGGATCTTGAGGGCTGCTGCCGGGGGATCGAGGCTGACGAGTTCGGCGTGGGTCTCGCTGCCGCCGACGTCCAGGATCTGGCGCACACGATCGAGGGAGCCGCCGGCGGGTGCCGGTACCACTCTCGCGCGTGGTCGGTACGGGTGGATTTCCGCTTCCGGCAGCCGGCCGTGTGGTCCTCGAACCGTCTCGACGGGTGCGGAGCGCGCCGCCAGTGAGGCGGCCAGCGAGGCTCGGCGAAGGGATGCGGCCGAACCCTCGACCGACAGGACCGCAGGCGGCGTGACATCGAGAATCTCGCGTCGCCCACCGTCGAGGCGGCGTACCACGCGCCAGGCGAGCGCCGTGGAGTCGGCGACAGGACGCACCTCGAGCAGGCCCAACGCCTGGGCGCTTGCCAACTCGCCGGCGATGAACGCCGGGACCGAGCCGGTGCCGCGATCGAGGGAGTAGTCGCCACACAGCACCAGGTCCCGGTCATCGAGCTGGCCAGCCAACGCGATGGCGACGACCCGACTGTCGAGCTCGGTCGACGAATCCACGCGGACCACCGACGTTGCACCGACGGCGAGCGCGTCGCGAAGCACGTCGTCAGCTCCTGCAGGACCGAGACAGATCACCGTGACGTCGGTGGGTTCCTCGTCGCCTGCGGCGCGGCGTTCATCCGCGATGGTCAACGCCACTTCCAGCGCGGCTTCGTCGGCGGCGGACACGCCGGCCCAGCGACGATCGGCCTCGCGCTCGCGATCGAGTGACACCCACTTCCAACAGACGGCGATCCTCACGACCTCGGCATCCGTTCGATCAGGTCCGCTTGAAGACGACACCGTGGCCGCCTTCGGGGTAGGTCCAGGTGATCGCGCCTTCCTCGTTGCACACGAGATAGCACGTGCCGCACTCGAAGCACTGTTCGTAGTTGAAGAGAATGCCGCCGTCGCTCGTCGGGACGAAGAGGTTCGCAGGGCAGGCAACGACACACCCGCGAGTGGAGCAGTCGGCGCAGAACTCGTCGTCGACGGTGATGTGAGCGCGTTCGTGGATGTCGAATCGGGTCGTGCCGATCAGGTCCTCGAACGACAGCTCGGGCCAGCGTTCGCTCATCCGAAGCTCCGCAGTCCGTCGAGAGCATCGCTGGCGAGATCCTTGAGTCTCACGCCGGCGCGCTTGCGTTCCTGGTTGAGGATGCGTCGCAACCCGGGTTTGGGCGTGGGGTTGTCGACCCGGAACATGCGCTCCACCGTATTGGCGATCATGTCCGGATAGAGATGCTGGACGCGATCGGACAACACGAGCCTCGGCGCACGCCGCAGCTTGCGGTGGTCGCGCAGCACGAAGGTGTCGTTCAGCCGGCGCTCGTAGCCGGCGAGCCCGGCTGCGGACGTGTCGTCAGCGGCGAGGGCTTCGGCGGCGGCCTCGCCTGCGTACATTCCGCTGGCCATCGCGAAGTTCACGCCCTCGAGCCAGATGCCGGCGGCGAGACACAGCGCCGCCGCATCGCCGGCAATCAGCAGCCCATCGCCCGTCATCTTCGGCATCATCGCGAGGCCGGCTTCGGGGATGACGTGAGCCGAGTACTCCTTGACGTCGCCACCCTCGACGAGCGGAGCGATGCCCGGATGCGCCTTGAGATTGGCGATGATCTCCTCGGGCCGCAGCTTCTGCGCGGCCAACTTGGGAAGCTTCAGAACGACGCCGACGGCCAGCGTGTCGAGGTTGGTGTAGACGAAGCCGCCACCGTTGACGCCAGAGGTTCCACCGAGGATCTCGATGTCGACGCCTTCGCGGTCGCGGACGCCGAAACGCTCGTCGATGACGTGCTTCGGGAGGGCGATCGTCTCCTTGACGCCGACGGTGTAGTTCGCGGCGTCGACCTCGCCGTAGAGGCCGGCTTGTTTGGCGAGGAAGCTGTTGACGCCGTCGCAGGCGATCACGATGCGGGCGTACAGGTCGCCGTCCGGTCGGTCGGTGGTGACCCCGGTGACGTGGCCGTGCTCGTCGGTCAACAACCCGGTGGCGGTGGTCGAGCACACCAGCTGCGCGCCGTCGGCTTCGGCCTTGCTCGCCAGCCAGTGATCCCAGTCCGGCCGGAAGGCCGTCGCCCCGTTGTACGGTGGCGTGCCCCAGCTCGTCGAACGGAAGTCGACCGTCAGGGCCTGGGTGTCGGTCAGGATCATCGTGGAACGCCGCGTGATCCACCGCTGGATCGGTGCATCGTTCCACCAGCCGGGGTGGAGCTGGTCGAGGATGCGCGGGTACACGACGCCGCCGTACATGTTCTTCGAACCGGGAAACGAACCGCGTTCGAGCAGGATCACCGAGTAGCCCTTGCGTGCGAGCACCGTCGCCGCTGCCGCTCCGGCCGGCCCCGCCCCGACGACGATCGCGTCGACATCGACCCTCGGAGGAGTCACGGGGTGACCTCCGCGGTGGCCGGGGCGTCGAGGAGTCGGAGCAGCTCGTCGAGGGTCTCGTTGGCGTCGGCGACGATCGCGAGGTCGGACATCGACATCATCGGACAATGCGGGTCGATGTTGACGCTGATGATGTGATCGGGATGGCCCAGCCCGCTGGTGTGCTGCACGGCGCCGCTGACCCCGAACGACACGTACAGATCCGGGTCGATCACCACGCCGGTGGTGCCGATCTGCCGGTCGTGGTGTACCCACGAACGGTCGGTGATCACGCGGGTTGCGCCCATCACGCCACCGATCGCCAGGGCGAAGCGGTCGAGCTGCGTGAACCGCTCGTCGCTGTCCAACCCGGCGCCCCCACCGACGATCCGGCTCGCCTCGGTGAGATCCATCGTCTGCGTGTCCGGCGGCAGCACCTCGACCACGGTGGCGTCGTGGGCGGTGGCTGGGGTGTCGGTGACATCGACCCGGTGGACGATCGGCGTCGAGTCGAAGGACAACGAATCGCACGCTCCTGGCTGCAGGGTCGCCACGAATGGGCCGCTCGGGCGGAGTTCGTGCAGTTCGAGCCCGCCCCGACGGGCGACGCGGACACGATGGGCGCGGATCTCCGTGGCTCCTGCGAGCAATGGCCGATCGAGTGCAGCGGCCAGGCGGGGCGCGAGGTCACGGCCGTCGGGGGTGTGTGGGAGCACGACGATGTCGCTGTCGGGAAGTTCTTCGACGACGGCCGCGAGCGCAGCAGTCCACCGGCCGATCTCGAACGGGCCGAGTTCGGCCAGGAACACTTCGTCTGCATGCCCGCCGATTGCGGCTTCTGCGACCCCGGACCCAGCGATGAGGACCCGACCACCGGCTTCGGCGATCGCATCGGGTGCGCCGGCGGGCAGCACGCCGTGACGGACCGGAACCAGAGCGATCATCCGTCCAGCGTATGGTCAGCGCTCTCGGCGTGCGCAATCATCGAGGTCGACGTCTCGGTCGGCTCGGAGCGGCGCCGCTCCCTCAGCCAGCGGATCGCCTCGACGATGAGGGTGATCGACAGCGCCGTCCCGAAGGCCAGCCAGAACGCCGCGGTGTGGTTGTCCTCGAAGGCCTGCCCGAACAGGTAGCCGAGGCCCGCCGCGTACGTGGCCCAGATCGTCCCCGCGATCGCCACCCAGGTCGCGAACCACAGGCGGGGCTGCTGTGTGATGCCCGACGAGATCGTGAGGATGCTTCGCCCGCCGGGGATGAAGCGCGCAGTGATCAGGAGGAGGCCACCACGCTTCTTGATCTGCAGCCCGGCCGACTCGAGCCGAGCAGCGCGGTTCGGTTTGCGGGCGGCCCACGCTCGCACACGCGGTTCGAAGCGATGGCCGATCGAGTAGGCGAGATTGTCGCCGAGGAATGCGCCGAGCGCGCCGGCGAAGATCACCAAGGCGAGCGTCTGGTTCCCGGCTCCCGCCGCGACGCCGCCGGCGATGACCGTCGTCTCACCGGGGACGATCGGGATCACCGAGTCGAGCAGCGCCACCGCGAAGATGATCAGCAGGAACCACCAGTTGGACGAGACCTCGTCGATCCACTCGGTGAAGTCGCTGGCAATGTTGGCGACGATCACGGCCATGCCGTTGCGACGCTACCGGTCGGTACGCGTCCAGCGCGCCACCTGCGATGAGCGAAAGGCCCCGTATACGTGTGCTTCGCTCATCGCTGGGAAGGGCGTGTCGGTTGCGATGAGCGAAAGGCCCCATAGAGGCGTGCTTCGCTCATCGCTGGTGCTGGAGTTCAGGTGATCGTGACGCGGAGTCGGCAGCGCTCATCGGTTGCCGAGGCCGCGATGACCAGGTCGTACTCGCCCGGCTCGACGAGCCACGCGTTCGTCGCCGGGTCCCAACGGTGGAACGCGTCGGGACCGAATTCGAGTCCGACCTCGCTCGTCGAGCCCGCAGGGACGACGAGCTTCGCCCAGGCCTTGAGTTCCTTCGGCGGCCGAACCGCGGTGGGCGACACTGGGGCGACGTAGCCCTGGACGACCACCGTGGCGTCCCGTTCGCCCGTTGCCGTCACCGGCACGGAGACCGTCACGGCGCCGTGTGCCGGGAACGAGGTGGCCGACACTCTCGCGTCGCCCCACTCGGCGGCGCCGTAGCTGAGTCCGTGACCGAATGCGAAGCGGGGGGAGAGGTCGCGGGCGTCGTAGCCCCGGTAGCCCATGAAGAGCCCCTCGCCGTAGCGCTGCGTACCAGCTCCCGTGCTGTCGTGGTCGGGGCGGTGATGAGGGTAGGCGGGGTGATCGGCGAGGCGCTTCGGAAGAGTGGTCGGGAGCCGGCCACCGGGGTCCGCCACACCGAGCAGGACGTCGACGAGACCTTCGGCCTGCTCCTGCCCGGCGAAGAACGAGGTCAGGACGGCCGGGGCGGCGGAGGGATCGTCACTGTCCGCCCAGTCCATCGTGACGGGGGAGCCGGCGTTGACGATGACCGCGGTGCGTGGATTCGCGGCGACCACTCGGCGCACCAGTTCGTCTTGGCGACCGGGAAGGTCCATCGACGTGCGGTCGTGGCCCTCGGTCTCCCACTCGTCGTTGGTGCCCACCATGACGATCGCCACGTCGGCAGTCGCGGCCGCGGCGACCGCCCGGTCCAGCAGGTCGGCCGGTTCCGGCGACCGGACACCGAGACGAATCGCGGCGAACCCGTTGCCTTGCGCAGCGGTCCATTTCATCGAGATCGGTACCGGCACGCCCGCACGACACTCGACCGTCGCGGTCACCTCCACGCTGCCGTAGCCGAAGAACTCCTCGCTGCGGGGCAGCTCCATCCGAGGGTCGTCGACGACGGTCTCCCAGCCCTGGCCGCTGTCGAGCTCCAGTTGCAGTGGCCCGGTCGTGACCACGCCGACGACGTGGGGACCATCGACATCCGGGATGAAGGAACCCTCGATCCGAGCAGCGAACGCCCGTGGGTCGATCCCGGGTGGCGTCGATCCGAAGAACCTCACGAGCGAGGTCGTCGCCGTCTCCTCGGCGACCGCCGGGCCGTCCCAGTCCGAACCGTTGACGTACGACACCCGGAGCCCCGGCGCCCCATCGGGGCGGATCAGCTGTCCCTTGCGGACGACCGGCGTCAACCGGTCCATCCGCACCCCCGGTTCGAAGGTGATCGTGGCGTCGGTCTCGGTGCCGGGACCGACGCGGTCCGTGACCGCGCCGCGGAGCGTCCGGTAGCCGAACGGGGTCAGGCTGGCCGAGCCGCCGCCCATACACCGGTCGATCGACGCGTTCGGGCCGATCACCGCGACGGATCGGATCGTCGCAGGGTCGAAGGGGAGGACCGTGTGGCCCCCAGGGAGCACCGGCTCGTTTCGGAGCAGGACCGTTCCGGCAATCGCTGCTCGACGAGTGAGGGCGCGTTCGTCCGGGTCGTCGACGGACTGCTCGGGCTCGTCGGCGGAACGCTCGTACGCCTTCGTGCGGTTGGCGAGCAGGAGGAGGTCGCGGACGAGCCGGTCGACCTGGGCCTCGACGACGTCGCCGCGCTCGACGGCTGCGGCGAGCTTGCTGCCGTAGATGCGCACTGGCCCAGGCATCTCGAGACTGAGCCCGGCGTTGGCGGCTCCGGTGGCGTCGTGGACGCCGTACCAGTCGGACACGACGAAGCCGTCGAATCCCCACTCCTCACGCAAGATGTCGGTGAGCAGCCGACGATTCTGTGCACAGAACTCGCCGTCGAGGCGGTTGTAGGCGCTCATGATCCCCCATGCCTCCGCTTCCTTGACGGTGCGCTCGAAGGGTCGGAGGTACAGCTCGCGGAGTGTGCGTTCGTCGACATCGACGTCGACGGTCATGCGCTCGATCTCGGTGTCGTTGGCTGCGAAGTGCTTGACGGTGACGGCGACCTCGTGGGACTGCACCCCGCGGACGTACGCGGCGGCGAGCGCACCCGTGAGTTCGGGGTCCTCGCTGTAGCACTCGAACGTCCGGCCACCGACCGGCGTGCGGTGCAGGTTGACCGTTGGGCCGAGCACGATGTGCGCGCCCTTGCGGACCGCCTCGATGCCGACGAGCGCGCCGAGTTCGGCGGCCAGATCGGGATCCCATGTCGCGCCCGTGGTGATGCCGGACGGCAACACCACGCCGGGCGTTCCGGCTCCACCGTGGCCTTCGCCGCGGACACCGTTGGGTCCGTCGGACATCTTGAGCTGTGGAACGCCGGCCTCGGGGAAGGCATGCGTACGCCAGGTGGTCTCGCCGGCCACC
>JBGSII010000246.1:0-12952 GCA_041742555.1 Ilumatobacteraceae bacterium | reverse complement strand
GGATGCGGATCGAGCCGCCGCCGTCGCTGGCGTGTGCGATCGGCACCATGCCGGCAGCCACGGCAGCGGCCGCGCCGCCGCTCGATCCTCCTGGCGTCCGGTCAGTGTCCCATGGATTGCGCGTCGGACCGTACGCCAGTGGCTCCGTCACGGGAAGGCTGCCGAACTCCGGACTGTTCGTTCGCCCAAGCGTGATCAAGCCGGCGTTGCGGAATCGTGCGACGAGATTGGAGTCGTTCTTCCCGAGTGGCGGTGTGGCTCGAGCGGCCTGATTGCCGGACGTGACCGGCATCCCCGCAACGTTCGCGCCGAGGTTCTTCAGCAGGAACGGCACTCCGGCAAACGGGGCGCTGCGCAGATCCGAGGTGTCCGGCAGCGCGTCGAAGGCTTCGGCCTGCGTGCGAGCTCGGTCGAACCATCGCATGATCACGGCGTTGATCGGTCCGTCGAGCTGTTCGATCCGAACGATCGCGGCGTCGACGAGTTCGGTCGAGGTGGTCTCGCGGGTCGAGATCAGCTCGGCTTGCGCCGTTGCGTCGAGCCAGCGGGTGTCGTCACCGGTGTTCCCCATGACGACGTGTTACCACGCCGATGGGACTCCCGGCCGGGTTCAGACGACGTCGCGTTTCGCGATCTTGCGAAACAGCCAAGAGCCGATCGCCACGACGATGATGGCGCCGATGATGGCGCCGATGATGCCGCCCCAGTCGAACTTGTCCTCGTCGCCGATACCGAACAGGCCGGCGAAGACCCAGTAGCCGACGAGCGCGCCGATCAGGCCCAGCAACGTCGAGATCATCCACGACTGCCATCCGCGGAACGATCGGAAGGCGTCGCCGGGAACGACCGCCCGACCGATCACGCCGGCGACGAATCCGAGTGCCAGTGCTGCCAACAGGCTCCCGATGTCCATGCTCTCCTCCGATGATCGTGCGGTCCGTCCTCGGCAGAGTAGGCCATCGACGATCTGAACCGTCGGTCCGGATCGTTCAGCGATTGATCATCGAGCGGCAACTCGGCGGACATCCTCACGACACATTCGACGCGTACCGTCATGAGGGCAACGTCCGGTGGGTGCCGGCAGTGATCCCCCCTCCACACGGCACCCACCCGGACGGCAAGTCGAGTGGCGGATCCGAGCCCGCTCAGGCGTCGACGCGGGCGAAGAACTCGGCGAGCATCGCAGCGTCGAAACGGGCGGTCAGGTGACCTTCGTCGTCGTGGCCGAGGTCGAGTGCCGGACAGAAGAAGTCGTCTGATTCCACGAAGAAGTGGGGTGACCCCTTCACGTCGCGCGCTCGGCCGGAGTCGTAGTCGGCCTGCACCGCTGCAACCGCGTCGGTGGGAGGTGTCGGCAAGTCATGGGTGGCAGCGATCTCGGCCAGGACCGTGGGGTCGGCGACGTCACGGCCGAGCTCGAACAGTGCGGTGCGCAACGCCAGGCTGACCGCGAGCCCGGTCGCTGCGTTGTGTTCGTAGGCGCTGGCCGCGAGGTTCAGCGCCGGGATCGTCGTCGAGGGCCAGGCGTCGCTGCGCAGACCGGCGAAGTCGTCGATGCCGAGCTGCTCACTGAGCGCTCGTGCCTTGACGAGGACGGCGTCGACGGCAAGCGGTGCGCCGTTGACCCATTCGAGCGGCCAGGCCCGCACGATCACGTCGGCCGGTTCGGTCATCTCGCTCACGTGTTGCACCACTCGCTTGAGCCCCACATGGGTGAACGGGCAGGTGATGTCGGCGTACACCTCGATGGTTCGCATGTCGCCAGTCTGGGCGCTCGTGACGGGCCCGACGCAATCGCGGCCCGCCTGTCACACTGGACGGATGCCGACTCGGAAGATCCACGACATCGAGTTCAGCGAGCTCCTGCAGTTGGAACCACACGGCCCGGACACCTACGTGGGCATCGCCGCGCGCTATCCCTGGGGTGGGCGCCTGTTCGGCGGTCAAGTCGTGGCGCAGGCGCTTCGTGCGGCGGCACGCACCGTGGACGCCGATCGGGCCGCCCATTCGTTGCACTCCTACTTCATCCGCCCCGGTGCCACCGAGGAGCCGATCCGCTACGAGGTCGAGCGACTTCGCGACGGCCGATCGTTCAGCACCCGCCAAGTGGTCGCTCGACAGTCGGCGGGAGCGATCCTCAACCTGTCGGTGTCGTTCCACGTGCTCGAGGACGAGGCCGACGTGGCGGTCGCGACCCTGCCGGCCGGGCTCCCCGAGCCTGACGATCCGTCGCTGCTCGATCACTCGTGGACAGGGCTGCTCAAGCGCAAGGCGACGTTTCTCGATGACGGGACGATGGGCTACTGGATCCGCCTCGATGCGGACATGGGGGACGACCCGGCCGACCATCAGTGTGCGCTGGCGTTCATGTCCGACGCTGCGCCGTCGCGCGCGGCGCGGTCGGCGCACCCGGACTTCAGCGGTGACACAGGCGACCGCCACCTGTTCCAGGGGGCGAGCTTGGACCATTCGGTGTGGTTCGAGCGGCCGACCGACCCGTCGCAATGGCACTGGTTCGCCACACACTCGCACGGCGTGAACCGGGGACGCGGGCTGGTGACCGGCGACGTGATCCGCCACGACGGGCTCCAGGTCGCCACCATCGCGCAGGAGGTGCTCGTGCGCCGTCGTCGCGACGTCTGACCGTCGTCTCGACACCAGGGTGAGCCCAGGGTGTGACCTCGGGCGCGCGGTCGTTGTGTGGCGCGTCGGTGCCTAGCCTTGAGGCCCATGCGCCGTTCGACCACGCTCTTCGTAAGTGCGGCTGCAGCAATGGCCGGCGTGACGGCGTTCGGCGCCACTGCGGGGGCCAGGTCCGAGGTGACGGGAGGTTCGGGATCCATCGAACGGGTCGTCACGCTCGGCGACTCCTACAGCTCGGGCAGCGGCATCCACCGCAACGCTTCGTCGTACGACGATCACGGCCCCGAGGCGCACTCGTTCGACCCCTCGACGCGCCTCGGCTCGAGCGCGTGTCAACGCGAGCTCGACGAGACGCCGGGCCCACGCCTCGCCGCACAGCTCAGGGCCGACTCGGTGTTCATCGCGTGTGCTGGCGCGGTCATCCGCGAGATTCCCGCCCAAGTGCGTGCGGCCGACATCTCCGGTGACGGCGGCGGGACGCTCGTCACGATGACGATCGGCGGAAACGACCTCCGGACGGCTCGGGACGAGAATTGGCCGGACGCGCTGACCCGGTGCATCACGTCGGCGCGCTGCCATGAATCATCGAAGAACCAGATGGCCAACCTCGACGAGATCCGTGAAGATCTCGTCGCAACGTACCGATCGATCGGTGAGGAGTTTCCGGCCATCACCGTGCGCGTGCTCGCATATCCCCGCCTGATGCAGGGCAACGGTCGGTGTGACGGCGTCATGGGGATCAGCGGCGACGAAGCCGACTGGATCGACGACCAGGTCGACCTCCTCAACCATCAGATCGAGGTGGCCGCGGCGCGTGCTCGCGGCATGACCGGTGCGGACATCCGGTACGTCGATGTCTCCGAACAGTTCGACAACCACGGCGCGTGCCGGTTCTGGCAGCGCGATCGGTTCGTGAACGATGTGGTGTTCGGCGACTCGTTCCGGCGCAGCCAACTCGCCGACGGCACCGTCCGGGAGCACCGGACCGACGGCCCACTCAACGTGTCGACCGCCTCGTTCCACCCCAGCTCGAAGGGCTACGACGCCTACCTCGTTGCGCTCCGCACCAGCGTCGCGCCGGACCTCCTCCCCACCCGCTGACCGCCGTCAGCGCGCTGCCGGCCCGGCTTGCGATGAGCGAACGGACCGCATACGGCACCTTTCGCTCATCGCTGGTGGGACCGGGTGGGTTGCGGTGAGCGAGGGGACCGCCCACGGCACCTTTCGCTCATCGCTGGACGGCTACCGGGTCGGCGTGGTGCTGTGTGAGTGAGTGCTCACTCAGTTAGGGTGCGGGCGTGCCTCGATCGTCCTCGACCTCGACCCTGCCCGGTAAGCGGGCGTCGGCGTTGCCGCCCGAGGAGCGGCGCGCCGCGATCATCGAAGCCGTGCGGCCGCTGTTGGCCGAGTACGGCGAATCGATCACCACCAAGCAGATCGCCGGCGCGGCCGGGATCGCCGAGGGCACGATCTTCCGGGTCTTCGCCGACAAGGACGAGTTGCTCGATGCCACCCTCGAGGCGAGCCTCGACCAGGAGCCGTTCGAGCAGTCGCTGCGCGAGATCGACGCGTCGTTGCCGTTCGAGGACCAGCTCGTCGAGGCGACGCGTCTGATCCAACGGCGCGTCGTCGACGTCTGGACGATCCTGTCGCACCTCGGCCCGAAACGCCATCATCAGGTCGCACGCCCGATGATCGACAGCCAGGCGCTCACGGCCATCTTCGCGGCGCATCCCGGCCGCATCCGCGTCGAGCCCGCCGCGGCCGCGCGCCTGCTCCGTGCCCTCACGCTCTCACTCACCCATCCGATGATCGCCGCGGAAGCGTCCGCTGCGTCCGACATCGTCGACACCGTGCTGCACGGCGTCGGAACAGGATCACCCGCATGAAACTCTGGCAACTCTTCAAGAGCCATCTCGGCCCGTACCGCAACGTGCTGCTGATCGTCGTGGTGCTCCAGGCCATCTCGACGATCGCGGCCCTGACGCTGCCGACGATCAACGCCAATCTCATCGACAACGGTGTCTTGAAGGGCGACAACGACTACATCCTGACGATGGGCGCCGTGATGTTGTTCTTCGCGTTCGTGCAGATCTCCTTCGCGTCGGCCGCCGTGTGGTTCGGAGCCCGGGCTGCCATGGGGTTCGGCCGTGACATCCGGCGCGACCTGTTCCACACCGTGACGGGGTACTCGGCTCGCGAGGTCGGCCAGTTCGGCGCACCGTCGCTGATCACCCGCACCACCAACGACGTCACGCAGATCCAGACGCTGGTCGTGCTCTCGACGACGATGATGATCGCCGCTCCGCTCACGATGATCATCGGCATCTTCTTCGCCGTGCGCGAGGACGTCGGACTGTCGGTCATCCTCTTGTTCGCCATCCCGGCCGCGGTCACCATCCTCGGCTCGATCGTGTTCCGGATGGTCCCGTCGTTCCAGTTGATGCAGGGCCGCGTGGATCGGGTCAACCTGGTGCTTCGCGAGCAGATCACCGGGATGCGGGTCGTGCGAGCATTCGTTCGCGAGCCCCAGGAGGTCGAGCGGTTCACGCAGGCCAACACCGAACTCACCGACACCGCACTTCGCGCCGGCCGCCTGCAGGCCGCAACGTTCCCGACCGTGATGTTGATCATCAACATCTCGAGCGTCGCGGTGATCTGGATCGGCGGCAACCGGGTCGGTGCGGGCGAGATCGAGGTCGGCACGTTGGTCGCCTATCTCAGTTACCTCATCCAGATCCTGTTCGCCGTCGTCATGGTGACGTTCATGGTGTCGATGATCCCGCGTGCTGCGGTGGCGGCCGACCGGGTGTCCGAGGTGCTGGAGACGCCGTCCACGGTCCGCCAGCCGGACGATCCGGTGACCTCGGTGTCGGAGCGAGGCACCGTCGAGTTCCGCGACGTGTCGTTCGCCTACCCGGGAGCCGACCGCCCGGTGCTGTGCAACTTGTCCTTCCAGGTCGAGGCGGGCACGATGACCGCGATCATCGGTAGTACGGGGGCGGGCAAGACGACACTGGTGAACCTCGTGTCGCGACTGTCCGACGTCACGGAGGGAGCCGTGCTCGTCAATGGCGTCGACGTGCGACGACTCGACCTCGACCTCTTGTGGGGCTCGGTGGGGTTCGTCCCCCAGAAGCCGTTCCTGTTCTCGGGCACCGTGGCGTCGAATCTTCGCTACGGACGCCCTGATGCGAGTGACGCCGAGCTGTGGGAAGCACTCGAGGTGGCGCAGGCATCCGACTTCGTGCAGTCGATGCCCGAGGGGATCGACAGCCCGATCACCCAGGGTGGTACGAACGTGTCGGGTGGGCAGCGCCAGCGACTGTGCATCGCCAGGGCGCTGGTGGCCCAGCCGGAGATCTACGTGTTCGACGACTCGTTCTCGGCACTCGACCTCGCGACCGATGCGCGGCTGCGAGCGGCGCTGCGGCCACACACCGCCGCCGCGGCGGTGCTGGTCATCGCCCAGCGCGTGTCGACGATCGTCGACGCCGACCAGATCCTGGTGCTCGACGACGGCGAGATCATCGGTCGGGGCCGTCACGCCGAGCTGTTGGAATCGTGCCCGACCTACGCGGAGATCGTCGATTCGCAGATCGGCCAGGGGGCACTGGCATGACTCGCGCAGCCGACGACAACAAGCTGCTCGCCACAGCGGGAACCGAGGCTCGCCGGAACAGCTTCGGGCCGGGTGGAGGAATCGGCATCCCGGTCGAGCGCAGCGACAAGTTCGGCGAAACGCTTCGCCGGCTCGGCGAGCTGCTCGGCAAGGAGAAGCCGCGCCTGGTGGGTGTGTTGATCGCGACGATCCTGAGCGTGACGCTCATGGTGATCGGGCCGAAGCTGCTCGGCGACGCGACCAACATCATCGTCGACGGGTTCACCAGCCCCGAGGGCATTGACTTCGACGAGCTGCACCGTCAGCTGTTCATCGTCGCGGCCGTCTACGTCGCCTCGTGGATGCTGTCGTACACCCAGGCGTACGTGCTCGCCGGGGTCGTGCAGCGTTCGATGTTCGCCCTGCGCCAGTCGGTCGAACGTAAGCTCAACCATCTCCCGCTGGGCTACGTCGACCGCCAGCCCCGCGGCGACCTCCTCAGCCGGGTCACCAACGACATCGACAACCTCTCGCAGAGCCTGCAGCAGACGATCAGCGGCATCTTCACCTCGATCCTCACGCTGATCGGCGTGACCGTGATGATGTTCACGATCTCACCGTTCCTCGCGCTGGTGGCATTGATCACCGTCCCGTTGTCGTTGTGGTTGATGAAGTTCATCGGCGGCAAAGCGCGGCCGCGGTTCATGGCGCAGTGGCGGCACACGGGCAATCTCAACGCGCAGGCCGAGGAGGTGTTCACGGGACACGCCATCGTCAAGAGCTTCGGGCGTCAGCGTGAAGCCGAGGCTCGCTTCCGTGCCGACAACGACAAGCTCTACGAGGCGAGCTTCGCTGCCCAGTTCACCGCCAGCCTGATCCAGCCCGTGACGATCTTCATGGGCAACATCCAGTACATCCTCATCGCGGTGGTCGGTGGCCTGCAGATCTCGTCGGGATCGCTCAGCGTGGGCGACATGCAGGCGATGATCCTGTACGCCCGGCAGTTCGCGCAGCCGCTCACGAACCTGGCGTCGATGGCGGCGACGTTCCAGTCGGGCATCGCGTCGCTCGAGCGGGTGCTCCATCTGCTCGATGCTGAGGAACAGTCGCCCGAACAGGAGGTCGACGGGGAGCCGGCGCCGGTCGTGGGTCGGGTCGTCTTCGAGGACGTGCACTTCGCGTACGACCCCGACAAGCCGTTGATCACCGGGCTCAACGTGGTGGCGGAGCCGGGTGAGACGGTCGCCATCGTCGGCCCGACCGGTGCCGGCAAGACCACGCTGGTGAACCTGATCATGCGCTTCTACGAGCTGGACTCGGGCCGGATCACGCTCGACGGACGCGATATCGCGAGCTTCCCGCGCCACGAACTGCGCTCGGACATCGGCATGGTGCTGCAGGACACGTGGTTGTTCGGTGGCACGATCCGCGAGAACCTCCGCTATGGCAATCCCGATGCCACCGACGAGGAGATCTACGAGGCGGCCCGGGTCACCTACGTCGACCGGTTCGTGCGTGCACTTCCCGACGGCTACGACACGATCATCAACGACGAGGGCGACAACATCTCCACCGGCGAGAAGCAGCTGATGACGATCGCCAGGGCGTTCCTCAGCGATCCGGCGATCTTGATCCTCGACGAGGCGACGAGTTCGGTCGACACCCGCACCGAGGTGCTCATCCAGAAGGCGATGAATGCGCTGCGGGCGAACCGGACGAGCTTCGTGATCGCCCACCGGCTCTCGACGATCCGTGGCGCGGACGTGATTCTCGTCATGGAGGACGGCCAGATCGTCGAGCAGGGCACCCACGACTCGCTGCTCGACGAACGGGGTGCCTACTGGCGCCTCTACAACGCCCAGTTCGCCGGCAACGTCATCTGAGTTACATCTGGGGTCAGACCCCAGATGTAACACCTGCCGATTGCGGCGGAATACGTCCCGGAATCCGGGACTCGTTCCGCAATGAGTTGCGTGCGAGGCTCAGCCAGGGCAGGACGGCTCGTCGACGGCCGGCTGCGATCCTCGGCAGCTGCCGACCCGTCCAAATCGACTGTGGACATGTCGGATCGCGCACTCGATCGTCGGGCACCTCCGCGGACTGGATCGACGATTCGCCCTCGTCGGAGGGCTCGCGGTGTCCGCTCGCGCCGAACCCCGGCTGACGCGTGCGGCCTGAACCCAAAGCACACTTGTTCGCGAGAACCGCGGGCGAGAGGGGGTCCGGGGTCAGCGGCGCTCGGCGAGCGTGGCGAACTCGAGCTCGATCGACGCAGCGACGTCACCGAGGTCGGGCAGCACGTCGCGGTCGGAGGTGATGCCGAAGTGCAGCTGATCGTCGTAGGACACCACGGCGATCGTCAGGCCCTCGTTGTCGATCACCTCGACGTACGGGAAGACGCGCAGGAAGCGGCCGCCCCGGAGGTAGAGCGGCACGGGAGGCCCGGGAATGTTGGTGATCACGAGGTTCATCGGGATCGAGCGGCTCACGTACCGGGTCAACGGGCCCGCGAGTGGCGGGATGACGTCGGCGATGTCGAGGATCCGGTGGGCGCCGTCGACGAGCCCCGAACCCTTCAGCTCACTGGTCATCGCGTGGACTCGCCGGAGCCGCTCGACGGGATCGGGCTCGTCGACGGGCAGGTCGACGATGATCAACGACACGAGATTGCCGAGCGTGTCGCCGTGCTGTGTCTTCCCGCGCAGCGACACCGGCACCATCGCCTTGACGACCCGCTGCTCGATGTTCTCGTCGCCGTGTTCGAGCAGGAACGTCCGCAACGCACCGCTGCATGCGGCCAGCACGACGTCGTTGATGCTGACGCCATGGCGCTTGCGGACCGTGCGTACCCCTTTGAGCGGCACCGATGCCGTCACCCACCGACGATGCGGGCTCACCGGCACGTTCCACGGAGCCGGCGGAGGCTTCGCCAGAAAGTTCCCTACGGTGCGACCGACGTTGGTGACGGCGTCGATCGTCGGGCGGGGATCGCGCAGCGCGTCGAGCATCGCCCGCGCCATCTGACCGGGCCTCGCCAGTTGCTCGCGAACTGCGTCGGCCAGCAGATCGCTCGGTGACGGAGCAGGCATGGGCGTCCAGTCAGCGACGGGAGCGTCCGGCGGCGGGTCCGGTTCGAGATCCACGAGCGCCAGCGCCAGGTCGACGTTGGCGATCCCGTCGCCGAGTGCGTGATGGGTCTTGATGATCATCCCGACGTGATCGTCGGTGAGCCCGTCGACGAACCACATCTCCCACAGCGGTCGGGCACGATCGAGCGCGAGCGACTGCACCCGGCTCATCAGCGTGGTGAGCTGCTCGTCGTCGCCGGGTCGAGGGAGCGCCGTCAGGCGGACGTGGTAGTCGATGTCGAAGTGCTCGTCGTCGACCCACACCGGCCGGGCCTGCGAGTAGGGCACCTCCATCACCCGCTGGCGCAAGCGCGGGACCTGATGGATCCGCCGGGCGATGTGGTCCTTGATCTCGTCGAAGCGGACACGCCCGTTGGCGTCACGCAGCGGCGCCCCATCGATCACCGACAACGACCCGACGTGCTGTGGCTCGTGTGGTGTCTCGATCCGAAGGAACACCGTGTCGGCGGCCGTCAGTCGTTCGTAGGTCATCGGACTTCAGTCTTCCGCCCGACGGACCAGGGCAGCCAGGGTCTTTCGGCGTAAACCGGTCGGGGAACGCGGCCGTTCGGCCCTGGTCGCCGGGCCGCTCGCATCGGCATCATGGGGTCATGAGACGGTTGATCGTCGGGCTGATGCTCGTCGCCGCGCTCGCCGCGTGCGGCAGCGACGACGATGGTGTTGGCGCGCGTCCGGTGCTCGACGGCGGCGACATCGGCAGCGAGATCACCGTCGGCGTGGGGGAGGAATTCGAGGTGCGACTCGAGTCGAACCCGACCACCGGTTACGCGTGGCAGGTCGTCGAGTTGCCCGATGCGATCAGCGAGGTCAGCAGGGACTATGAGGCGCCCGACACCAGCCTGGTCGGCGCCGGCGGCGTCGAGGTCTTCGTCTTCGACGGCGTCGCCGAAGGCTCAGGGGAGCTTCGTCTGGAGTACGTGCGGTCGTTCGACGATCCACCGGTGCCGGCCGAGACCGCCGACTTCCAGGTGATGGTGACCGGGTCGTAACGGTCGGACTCTCAGGCGGGCGCCGGCTGCGTTGCGCGCCGAACCTTCGGCTTCAGCCCCCGGGTCTCGGCCACGTCGTCGTCGTCGATGAACCACGACACCACGATCGCCGGCACCATGATCAGCCCGACCGCGAGGAATCCGCCCTGATACGCGCCGAGCCGGTCGGCGGCTGCCGCAGTATCGCCGCCGTCGGGCAGGATCGCCGCGATCACCGTTGCGGCAAGGGCTACTCCGACGGCATACGACACCTGGCGCTGGGTGTTGAACAGGCTGGTGGCCCGCCCGGTGTCAGCCATCGATGTGGTCGCGTAGGCAGCGGTTTGGATCGAGACGAAGACCATTCCCACCGACAGCCCGCGGACGAACGAGAACGCCGCGATCGTCGACAGCGGCGTGTTCAGATCGGCAGTGGCGTACAGGCACGTCGCAGCGGCCGTGAAGGCAGTGCCGACCACCATCAGACGCCGAGGCCCGATCAATCGGTACAACCGCTTGCCGAGCAGGTTCGACACGAGGAACACACCAACCGCTTGAGGCGACTGGGCCAGGCCGCTCTCGAATGCGCTGTATCCGCGCAGACTCTGCAGATAGAGCGGCAGGACGAAGATCATCCCGAAGAACCCGGCATACACCATCGCCGCGGAGATGTTGATCGTACGAAACAGCCGATCGGAGAACAGGCGCAGGGTGAGGATCGGTTCCGGGAGACGCAACTCGATGACCACGAGCGAGACGGCCGCAGCCAGCCCGACGGCGCCAACACCCAATGTGTACGCCGACAACCAGCCGCGTTCCGGCCCGATCGACAGGGTGTACAGGAAGATGCCGACTGCGGCGCCCGACAGTACGAACCCGGCGACATCGAAGCGGCCCGGCGCCTCGTGTTTGGTCTCGTCGAGCCACAGGAGTGACAGGACGATCGCGACAGCGCCGATCGGGCCGTTGATCAGGAAGATCCAGTGCCACGACGCGGTGTCGACGAGTATCCCGCCGAGCATCGGCCCGATCGCCGGGGCGATCACCGCCACGCTGAGCACGCCGATCGCCGCCTTCGCGCGATCCTCCATCGAGTACGCCCGATAGAGCATCGCTGCGCCGACCGGGGTGACGAGGCCGGCGCCGACGCCCTGCAGCACGCGGAAGACGATCAGCTGGTCGAGCGTCTGCGACAGCCCGCAGGCGAGCGAGGTGATCACGAACGCGATCAGCGCGAACGTGAAGATCCGCTTGGTACCGAAGCGGTCGCCGAGCCAGCCCGCCGCGGGGATCACCGCGGCGTACGTGAGGAGGTAGCCCACGGCGATCCACTCGATGTCTGTGGTCGGCACGCCGAAGTCGTCCGCCATCGTCGGGAGGGCGACGTTGACCATCGTCCCGTCGATGATCGTCATGAACAGCCCCATGATGTAGACGGTCATCACCTTCGACGGATACGTCATCGGAGCCCGACGCTACGCCTCGCCCGCCAGCCGACCCCCACCCGAGCCATGAGCGAAACCCGCAAATCTGGTGTGTTCGCTCATCGCTTTGCTGGTCTCGGGGCAATCTCGGGTGGGAGGGGCGGGCCGAGCTGCGAGGCTGGGCGGCCGGGCCTGCCATGACGACCACGACCGGGACGACCGAACACCCACGAGCGACAGCGGCGCTGGCGATCGTCGGGAGTGGTCGATTGACGTACCCGGACACACTGCCGATCACTGAGCGGCGCGACGAGATCCTCGCTGCGATCCGCGACCACCAGGTGGTGATCGTCGCCGGTGAGACCGGGTCGGGCAAGAGCACCCAGCTCCCGAAGCTGTGCCTCGAAGCCGGGCGTGGCGTCGACGGGATGATCGGCCACACCCAGCCCCGTCGCGTGGCGGCCCGCACGATCGCCGAGCGCGTCGCGGAGGAACTGGGATCGAAGCTCGGCGACGACGTCGGCTACACCGTCCGCTTCACCGACCAGGTCGGCGACGCCACGCTCGTGAAGGTGATGACCGACGGGATCCTCCTCGCCGAGATCCAGCGCGACCGGATGCTGCGCCGCTACGACACGCTGATCATCGACGAGGCCCACGAGCGCAGCCTCAACATCGACTTCATTCTCGGCTACCTGAAACAGCTCCTGCCGCAGCGCCCTGATTTGAAGGTGATCGTCACCAGCGCCACGATCGACACCGAACGATTCGCCGAGCACTTCGCCACTGCCGAAGGAGAGGGGGCGCCGGTGATCGAGGTGACCGGGCGGACGTTCCCGGTCGAGCTGCGGTATCGACCGTTGGTCGACGACGAGTCGGATGTGCCCGATCGTGATCAGGTGCAGGGGATCGTCGGTGCGGTCGAGGAACTCTCGCACGAGGGGCCCGGCGACGTGCTCGTGTTCCTGTCGGGTGAACGAGAGATCCACGACACCGCCGACGCCCTGCGCCAGTTGAACCTGCGCAGCACCGAGGTGCTCCCGCTGTACGCGCGACTGTCGTCGGCCGAGCAGCACAAGATCTTCGAACGAGCGCCGAGTGGCGGCGCCGGCCGGCGGATCGTGCTCGCCACCAACGTCGCCGAGACCTCGCTCACCGTGCCGGGCG
>JBGSII010000245.1:0-5492 GCA_041742555.1 Ilumatobacteraceae bacterium | reverse complement strand
TGCTGCGGTCCCGACGGGACTTGAACCCGCGACCTCCGGCTTGACAGGCCGGCGTGAACTCCAGACTTCACCACGGGACCAGATATGTATGACGCTCTCGCGCCGCACCCCCAACGGGATTCGAACCCGTGCCGCCACCTTGAAAGGGTGGTGTCCTAGGCCACTAGACGATGGGGGCCTGTAGGCAATGGCCTTGTCTCGTTGAGAGCGACCCGAATCTAGCAGCGCCCGCCGGACAATCCACCAGGCATCACGGCCGTTCAGCCGACGCCCGTCGTGGCAGGCGACGCGAACGGGTCGCGATCGGTCGCCGCTGCCCGCGCCCGCAGCTCGGCAGGAACCACCGGGGCGAGCATTCCGTACGGTGCAGCGTTGTACAGATGATGGATCCGATGGGCGTCGGCGAGGCGGTCGAGTGCAGCGATCCGACGGCTCCCGAACACGCCGAGGCGGCGATGGATGTACCCGTCGTGCACGAGTGCGTAGGCGATGCCGTACAGGGTGATCCCGGCCCCGAGCGGTACGAGCGCGGTGAGCGAGGTGTTGAAGCCGAGCCAGAACCCGATCATCACGATCGCTGCGAACGCGACGGGAAACCAGTCGTTGCGTTCCCATCCTGGTGTTCGCACTGCGCGGTGGTGGCTGCGGTGGAGCCACTCGCCGATTCCGTGCATGACCCAACGGTGCGTGGCCGCGGTCAGTGGCTCCATCATCACGAATCCGCCGATCACGATCAGCGCGAACGATGCAGGCGTCACGTCGAGGAGGCTACTCGGCCGGGACCGATCAGCCTGCGTAGGCGTCCAGCGCCTCGGCGAGCGTGCACTGCATCACGCCGTGCTCACGGGCAACCGCGTCCAACCATTCGGGACGGAACACGCTGGCGACCGCAATCGGCTCCTCCAGCTCGGAGCCAGCGAGCGCCAGTCGCACGAACAGCGTCGCGTAGTCGGGCGGCCGGAGGTCGCGTCCCAACTCGACGAGGGCGTACGGGTCTGGGGCGTGCGAGGTGGCCGGAAGCGAGAAGAAGCTCTGCGACGTCGGACCGGTCGGGCCGCCCGCCAGTCCGGGCCCGTCGACGAGGATCGCACCGTGCACCTGGGCGGCGCGGCCTCCGGCGATCTGGAGCGCGATGTATGCGCCCAGTCCGCGACCGACCACCGTGATCGACCGGGTGGGATCACCGTCGGTCAGCGATTCGAGCGCAGCGTCGGCATCGCCGAGGAGCAGTTCGGCGGTGTACCCGCCGCCTCGTGGAATCGTCGAGGCGCCATGGCCGGTGAAGTCGAGTGCCGACACCGGCCCGGGCCATGGATCGGCCCACCGGGGCAGACTGCGCGGCGCCGCCTCGCCCAGCCCGTGCAGGATCAGGAGTGGTCGGCCTCCGTGTGCGGTTGCGTCGCGCAGCTGGTGCAGCGCCAACTCGACCTTGCCGTGGCGCAGCATCGTGACCCTGTCGGGGCCCATCAGCGTTCTCCCACCGTGGCGTGGTCGGGTGCCCCCACGAAGTCGAGCACGATGCTCGCGACGAGTTCGGGTTGTTCGATGTGCACGAAGTGGCCGACGTGCTCGAGGATCTCGCAACGGCCATCGAGCGGCATGTAGGGCAGGACCTTCTCCGGCGGAGTGCCCCACCCCATCTCCTCCATCTCCCGTCCGAGAATTCCGAGGAACGGCATCGGCAGCCCGGGCAGGCGCATCAGCGTCCATTCGGGCCGCCACGGACCGAACCCGCCGAATCGCATCGACGGATCGATCTTCCAGCGCCAACCGTCGTCGGACTCGAAGCCACCGGTGGTCACCAGCCGCTTGAGCCAATCGGGATCGAGCCGAGGATTCATCCGGGCCCGCCGTTGCGCGAGTTCGTCGATCGTGCCCGGCTTGCGCCGAGCCGTCGCCGTCGAACGTCGATGGTCGAGCCAGCCGGCGATCTCGGCCGACACCATCTTGGTGCGCTCGTGTTCGGCGACGTCGGGGATCCTGCGGTTGTAGGGGATGCCGTCCATGTTGACCAGGTGGGTGAACCGGAAGGGTTGCGCGTCGGCGAGTTGTGTCATCAACGCGCCACCCTTGGAATGCCCGACGACGGGGAGTGGACGTCCCGGGCTCACGTGGTCGAACACGGTCAGGGCGTCGCGCATGTCGGCGTCCCAGGAGTACAGCTCCGGGTGTTCGCTGTCGCCGTGGCCTCGCTGGTCCCAGCTGACGACGCGCCATCCGCCGCCGGCCAGTTTCGGGGCGAACAGGTCGTAGGTACGTGCGAAGTCGAAGCCGCCGTGAACGAGCAGCAGCGGGGGCGCCTCGGCGTCACCCCACTCGTGGACGGCGATCTGGAGGCCATTGGCGTTCAGGTGGTACTCGCGTGCAGGGCGCTGCGCTCCCGGGTAGGGGTATTCGGTCGACGGATCGCTGAACGAGAGCTCGGTCACGTTCGGTGGGGCGGAGCTGGTCACGACTCCCGAGAGTACGTCGCACGGCCCGCGCGTGCCGCCACCAGCATCGGACGCGTAGCATCCGTCGCGATGAAGCGTCCTGATCGCACCATGACCGCGGCCATCGCCGCGATGCTCGCCGTGGTCGCGGTCGGATGTGGAACCACGGATCCGGCAGCCCAGGAGCGCCTGCCGCCCATCCAGACCACGACGCCGACGACGACCACGACGACCACGACCGTGGCGCCGGCCGACTTCATCTACGTCGTGCAGTCGGGTGACACGCTCGGCAAGATCGCCGAACGGTTCAGCGTGACGATCACCGCGATCGTCGAACGCAACGGGCTCTCCAGCCCGGACGACATCCAGGCCGGCCAGTCGCTCGAGATTCCCGAGGGTCTGCTCGTCGTCGACGACGGTCTGACCGCCGACACCAGCGTCCCCTGAGTCATGTACCCACACGCCGTGTGAAGGGTCACAATGCCCTGGACGCTGCGGACTCCGTTCGTACACTGGTGGCCATGAGCTTCTGGCCGACCCTCGATCACTGGAGCGTGGCGATCCCGCTCGACACCCCGCACCGTCGTCTCGACGCGCTCGCCGACACCGGGTTCGTCGCGCTCCGTGACCTGCCCTACGAGATTCCCGAGTCGGAGTTCGTCGACCTCGAGTACATGGACTGGAAGTCCGGTGGCGACACCAACTTCGCACCGCTGGCCTCGGCCGACGGTGAACTCGACTGCCGCGGCTTCTGGGACAAGGGCAAGACCGACAAGGACGCGCTGTGGACCTCGAACGCCGAGATCGCCCCGACGATCCGTGACTACGTCGACGACGTCGGCGCGAACTTCGGCCGGGTGCGCATCATCAAGCTCGAGCCCCAGGACCGCGACGAGGCGATGAAGTCGATCCATCGCGACGACAACAACCGCTTCAACCCCGACGACGAAGGGTGGGTCGTGCGGTCGTGGATCGAGCTCACCGACAACCCGGACAGCTACATGTTGTTGATGGACAACGGACCCGACGGCCTGCCCGATCCGGCGACCGAGCAGCGTGTGCCGCTGCACAAGGGTGCTCGATTCGTCGTCGACACCCAACGCCTGTGGCACGTCGTCGTCCACAACGGGACCGCCGCCCGTTACGCGTTGATCACCAGCTTCGAGTCGAGCGACGCCCTCGAGTCGTGGATCCGGCGCGAGCAGCGCCAGCCCGCCACCGTCTGACGTTCTGAGCGCCCGCCGTCGGGCGGGGGCGCAATCACGACACACGCAGTTCACGGGGCCGATACGCCCCCGCAACGGGTGATCCCTACGGTGAGCTGCGTGTATACAGCGCTGCACACAGCGGATGCGGGCGATCGCTCGTTGTCGACGGTCGTGTACGGCGAGCTGAAGCGGCGCCTTCTCAACGGTGACTTCCGGATCGGACGACGGCTTGCCGAGGTGGCCCTGTCGGAGCAACTCGACGTGTCGCGAACACCGGTTCGCGAGGCGCTCGTTCGTCTGCACGCCGAGGGGTTCGTCGAGCGCCTTCCCGAGGGTGGCTTCTCGCCGGTGGCCCCCGATCTGCACACGATCGCCGAGCTCTACGTGGTCCGACGGAGCCTCGAGATGACGGCGTTGAACGTCGCCGGCGGTCACGACCGGGCGCTGTTGGCAACGCTGCGCGACGACTGGCAACTGATCGATCCGGTCGCGGGAGCCGCCGACCCCGACTTCGTGCTCCAGGACGAGGACTTCCACGTTCGGCTCGCAGACGCGGCAGGCAACCGTGCTCTCGTCGAGATCCTGACTCGCGTGAACGAGCGCATCCGCATCGTTCGCGTGTACGACTTCCTGACCGTCGACCGGGTGCGCAAGACGATCGACGAGCACCTGTCGATCCTCGCGGCGCTCGACGCCGGTCAGAGCAAGGTTGCGGAGCGTCGTCTCAATCGGCACCTGCAGATCTCGCGTGACATCGTCGAGCAACGCTCGGCGCAGGCGCTCAGCCGCATGGTCCACGGAGCGGTCCTGGATGACTGAGACACCATTGCTCGAGGCCCGTGACATCACCGTGCGGTTCGGCGACGTGGTCGCCAACGATCGTGTCGCTCTCCATGTGGCGAGCGGCGAGGTCCATGCGCTGCTCGGCGAGAACGGCGCCGGCAAGAGCACCTTGATGAAGGTGCTCTACGGTGTGAATCAGCCCTCGTCCGGCACGATCCGGGTCGATGGTGAGCTCGTCTCCATCGAGACGCCTGCGGACGCGCGTCGGCTCGGGATCGGCATGGTGTTCCAGGACCTCCGCCTGATCCCCGCGCTGACGGTCGCCGAGAACGTCGCGCTGTCGGTTGGCACCTCGGGCTACTCGAAGCGTTCCGCGGAACGCTCCGTGACCGACGCTGCAGAGCGGTTCGGACTGGAGGTCCGACCGAGTGCGCTGGTGCGGGAACTCGCGCTCGCGCAGCGCCAGCAGGTCGAGATCCTGCGGGTGCTGATGACGGGGGCTCGGCTCGTGATCCTCGACGAACCGACGAGCGCGCTCGCGCCGCAGGAGGTGCAGGCGTTGTTCGAGACGGTCGACAAGCTCCGTGCGCAGGGCCTTTCCGTCGTGCTGATCACACACAAGCTGCGAGAGGCACGAGCATCCTGCGATCGCCTCACCGTGCTCCGGGGAGGTTCGCTGATCCTCGACGCGGTACAGCCCGACTCGATCGACGACGACGAACTCGTGCGGGCGATGATCGGGCACTCGGTGGCGCCGATGGCGGGGGCGCCCGGTGCTGCCCGCGCCGGAGAGCAGGCGCTGCGGATGCGCGACGTCTACGTCGCCGACGAGCGTGGCGGCGACGCTCTCAAGAGCATCGAACTCGACGTCGACCGAGGCGAACTCGTCGGGGTGGCTGGCGTCGCGGGCAGCGGCCAGCGCGAGCTGTTCGACGTGATCCTCGGGCTGCGGCCGGTGCGCTCCGGTGAGATCTACGTCGGCGGCCAACACGTCCGATCCAACCACCCGCGGTCGGCGCGAGCGGCCGGTGTCGCCGGGATGAGCGAGGACCCGCTGGGCGACGAGGTC
>JBGSII010000244.1:0-3872 GCA_041742555.1 Ilumatobacteraceae bacterium | reverse complement strand
CGACGAGCTCCGCGAGGCGATCGAAGCCGGCGTGCGCTACATCGTCGTCGACTCCTTCGACGAACTCGACCGACTCGACGTGCTCGCGGCGGCCGGCATCGGCCCGACCCCACGAGTCGTGCTCCGGATCACGCCTGGCGTGCACGCCCACACGCACGAGTTCATCGCCACCGGCCAGGACGACTCGAAGTTCGGCTTCAACCTCGCCAACGGCGACGCGCTGCGCGCCGTCGATCACGCCCGCCGATCCTCGGCGATGGAGTTGGTCGGCCTGCACTGTCACATCGGGTCGAACGTCTTCGAGGCGTCGTCGTTCGCGAAGGCGGCCGAGGTGATGGCCGACTTCGCCGTGCCGCTCGACCTGCCAGAGCTGATCCTCGGTGGCGGCCTCGGCGTCGCCTACGTCGAGGGCGAGGAAGCGCCGACGATCGGCCAGTGGGGGAGCGTCCTGCTCGATGCGTGCGAGGCGCTCGGCGTTCGGTCGCGGGTGAGCGTCGAGCCCGGACGCGCGATCGTGGCCTCCGCCGCGATGACCGTCTACACCGTGGGAACGATCAAGGAGATCTCCGGGGTGCGGACCTACGTCGCCGTCGACGGGGGAATGAGCGACAATCCCCGCCCGGTGCTCTACGGATCCGGCTACGAGTCGTTCCTTCCTCGGGCCGTCGACGCCGAACGTGACCTCACCGTCCGTCTCGTCGGCAAGCACTGCGAGTCCGGCGACGTCCTCGCCTTCGCCGCGCAGGTCCCAGCGGACCTCACCGTCGGCGATCTGCTCGCCACGCCGGTCACCGGTGCCTACGGCCATTCGATGGGATCGAACTACAACAAGATCACGCGACCGCCCGTCGTGTTCGTGGCTGATGGCGAGGCCCGTCTCGTCGTGCGGCGCGAGACGTACGACGACCTCCTCGCCACCGACCTCGGCTGATCCGTTTCGGCCCGTCATGACGTTTGCGTGCGGATTCGGATGATCCGTTGCAGCCGAATCCGCACGCAAACGGGGAAGTAGGGTCGGGTCGATGTCGGGCAATCGTCGTGTGATCGCAGGGCTCATCGCAGCCGTCGTCGCGCTGTTCAAGGAGCGAGACCGGCTGGCGGGCTCGACCCGCAAGGAGAAGGCGCCGACGACGCGTCGTGTCGCGACGGGCACTCGGGTGGAGTACTCGCCCGACATGGACGGTGCCGCCGATCCGGGTGAGGTCGTCTGGACATGGGTGCCCTACGAGGACGACCCGACGAAGGGCAAGGATCGGCCCGTCGTGATCATCGGACGTACGGGCGAGGACCTCGCAGGTGTGCCGCTCACGTCGAAGGACAAGGGCCGCGGCGCCGTGTCGGTCGGTGCCGGTGGCTGGGATCCGAGTGGCCGGCCGAGCTGGGCCAAAGTCGACCAGTTGATCGTCGTTCGCGAGCGCGACGTCCGGCGCGAGGGCTCGGTGCTCGACCGTCGACGCTTCGACGCCGTGGTCGCCGGCGTCACCGAGCATCACGATCTCGTCGCGAGCTGACGCACCCGCGCCGTCGGGCATCAGCGAGCGTTGGAGATGGCGTCGGCGACGGGGTCGAACAGTTGGGCCGCGAGATCGTCGGTCGCTGCGTTGGAGCTCTCGACGACGAGGAACGCGCCGTGACCTGCATCGACGTCGAGCCATGCCACGCTCCCGTAGGCGCCGGGGTCGAGGCGACGGCCGGTCGATCGATCGACGGCCCACCCCAAGCCGTACCCGAGGCCGTTGTAGGAGCCGCCGTACACGTCGCCGATGCGGTCGGCCAGCATCTGCTCGACCGCCGTCGGGGACAGGACCCGCGCATCATCGCAGCGTCCTTCGCGCAACAGCATCAGCAGCAGGCGTGCATAGTCGGGTGGCGTGACGTACGCGCCGCCCTCGATGTTCGGGTTGTCGGTTTCGACGAGCGTCGAGGGATCGCCGTCGAACGCCGCCGGGTAGTCGAAGCTGAAGCGGAGACCGAACTGCGTCCACTGATTGTTGAACCCGAGCGAATCGACACCGCACGGCACCCCGTAGGTCTCGTCGATCAGATCAGCCCAGGAACGGCCGGACACGACCTCGGCAACGCCGCCGGCCACTTGCCACTGGCCGCCGCCATAGCGGAACTCGGTGTCGGGTGAGATGACGTCGTCGTCGTCCGCGGCCGTGGTGAAGATCGATGCTGCGCACTCCTGCAGGGTGCCCATCGGGAAGAACTGGCACACGTAGGGCAGATACACCGGGTCGGGTCCGAGCCCGACGAGGCCCGAACTGCTCGACAGCAGCTGTGCCGGTGTGATCGTCGGGTTCCCCGACCCCCAGTCGGCGGCGTCCGCCACGGGTGCGTCGAGGTCGACCAATCCCTGATCGGCGAGTCGCAGGAGCACGCCCGCCGCCACCATCTTGCTCGACGATGCGATCAGCGACGGCCGTTCGGGACCGAACTCGCCCCAGTACTGTTCGTGGACGATTCCGTCCTCACGCTGCACCACCACGAGCGCGGCGCCGTTGAGGCCGTGTTCGGCGATCGCCGCATCGACGATCGGGGTGACCGCGGAGAAGTCGTACTGCCGGTCGGCGGGCTCCGAGATCGTGGTGGGCTGCTCGGTCGTTGCAGTGACGGGAGGCGTCGTGGCAGGCCCGGAGATCGTCGCTTCCGAGGTCGTTGGTGCAGACACCGTGGTCGTGGCCGTACGGTCCGTGGCGACGCCATCGTCGTCGGCGCTGTGGGAACACCCGGCGAGTACGAGCGATCCGACGATCGCTGCGGTCAACACTGCCCGTCCGCGATCAGCCACCGGCACCGCGTCGACGCAATCGGGCATGGGTCGACCGTACCGGATCCCGTAGCCTCCATCTCCGTGACGAGCAACGGGCAACTGGTCAGGATCGGCGTACTCGGGTGCGGCAACGTCGGGGCAGCACTCGTCCAACTCGTCGAAGCACAGGCGGCGACCGTCGAACGGCGAACCGGGCTGCGCCTCGAGGTGACACGAGTTGCCGTGCGCAACCTGTCGGCGCCTCGCGACGTCGAGCTCGCAGAGGGCGTGTTGACGCGTGACGCGCACAGCGTCGTCACCGATCCTGACATCGACCTCGTGGTCGAGGCGATCGGCGGCATCGAACCGGCCCGGGAACTGATTCTTGCGTCGCTCGCGGCCGGCAAGCCGGTGGTCACCGCCAACAAGGAGTTGCTCGCCAACGTCGGCGCCGAGCTGTACACCGCAGCTGATGCTGCTGGTCGCGACCTGCTGTTCGAGGCAGCGGTCGCCGGCGGCATCCCGATCGTGCGAGCGCTGCGCGAGAGCCTCCACGGCGAGCCGATCAGCCGCGTGTTGGGCATCATCAACGGCACGACCAACTTCATCCTCACGAAGATGACCGATGCAGTGGCCAGCGGGGGCGAGGCCGACTACGCGACAGCGCTCGCGGAAGCCCAGCGCCTCGGATTCGCCGAGCGCGATCCGACTGCGGATGTCGAGGGCTTCGACGCAGGCGCCAAGGCGGCGATTCTCGCCACCGTCGCGTTCGGCGCCAAAGTGGTGGCCGGCGACGTCTACCACGAAGGGATCAGCCGGATCACCGGGGCCGAGATCGCCATCGCGCACCGGCTCGGGTACGTCGTCAAGCTGCTCGGCATCGCCGAGCGCGACGAGACGAGCGGTGACATCAGCGTCCGGGTGCACCCCGCGATGGTGCCGATCAATCATCCACTCGCGTCGGTGCGCGACAGCTTCAACGCCGTGTTCGTCGAGGGAGCTTTCGTGGATTCGCTGATGTTCTACGGCCGGGGAGCGGGCGGCGCACCGACGGCAAGCGCCGTGTTCGGCGACGTCGTCGACGCTGCGATCAACCTGCGCAACGGGACGCACGGGTCGC
>JBGSII010000243.1:0-20840 GCA_041742555.1 Ilumatobacteraceae bacterium | reverse complement strand
ATCTGCCGCTGCCGGCCTACCGCGCCGAACACGCCCGTGGGTCGGTCACCGATGCCGATCTGCGCCGAGCGATCCTCCGCCACGATCCCTCGATCGCCGACCGCCAGTTCCTCGATCGAGGTGGAGTCCGCGTCGACGCCGTCGATCTCGTGCTGTGGGACCTGGTCCACGGTCCGGTGATCGAGCTGGCCGCGCGCCGTCGGGCCGGAACGGCGGCCGAGGCACTGGACGAGATCATGACCGCATGGTGCGCCGCGTTCGTCGACGAGACACACACGCCGTGGCAGATGCCAGACCGAGATCGTGGCTTCTACCGAGCGTGGCGCGCGGTTGCCGGTGGCGACCGGCAACTCGCCGCGGTGATCGGCGGTGGCGCACGAGCCCGGCTCGGCTCACTTCCCGACGATCCCGCCGAACTGCTCGACCTGGTGCTCACCGCACGAAACGTGCCCGACGACGATCGCATCGCTGCGATTCGGACCTGGATCCTGCGCACCCCGGGTTGGGCAGGCTTCGCTCGGTGGTGCGACCATTGGGCGCCGGCAGATCGGTCGGGGGCTCGGCTGCGCATGCTCGATCTCGCTGCCGTTCGCGCCGCGATGGACCACCTCGCACCCGAGCACCTCGATCTGTCAGGTCCCGATGACGCCGCCGTCACCCGCGATGCGGCGACCGATCTGGCACGTCGCGTCGATGCAGCGCTCGCGTTCATCGGTGGTGACGACCGCGACACGATCACCGATGTGCTCGGGTCGGTCACCGAGGACGATCGTGTGGCGATCTGGCTCTCGGCGCACGAATGGAACTTCCGCGATCGCCTGCTGGCTCGGCTCTCGGGGCCGATCTCGACCGGCCCCGAGACGCGCCCGGACGCGCAGCTGGTGTTCTGCATCGACGTCCGTTCCGAGGGGATCCGGCGCCACCTCGAAGCGCTCGGGTCGTACGAAACCTACGGATTCGCCGGGTTCTTCGGGGTGCCGGTGCGCTGGAGGCCGTTGGGCTCGCCGGTCGCCCAGGCCCGCTGTCCGGTGCTGGTGTCACCGCGCCACGAGATCGCCGAGGTCGCTCTCGACGATGCATCGAGCTATCTCGCGACCTGCTCGGCGACGGCCGGCCTCCACGATGCGTTCTACGCGGCCAAGGGTGGCATCGCATCACCGTTCGCCCTCGCCGAGTCGGCTGGATGGTTCGCCGGCCCGGTGGCTGCGGCCCGTACCCTCGCGCCGCCGCGTCGGTCGCTCGACACGGCTGGAGGTTCGAAGCGGCCATGGTGGAAACCGTTCGGTGCGGCGCCACGAACGACGCCCACCGTCGAGGAGACCGCCCGCACCGGGCTGTCGTTGGAGGAGCGAACCTTGTTCGCCGAGGCCATCGTGTCGACGATCGGGATGGCCGACTTCGCCCCGGTGGTCGTGCTGTGTGGACACGGCAGCGACACGACCAACAACCCGCATGCCTCGTCACTCGACTGCGGTGCCTGCGGCGGCGCACCGGGCGGGGCCAGCGCCAGGATTGCGGTGGCGATCCTGAACGACCCAGCGGTTCGCGCCGGTCTCGTCGAACGGGGAATCACGATTCCCGACGACACGTGGTTCATCGCCGCCGAGCACGACACGGCTGCCGACGTCGTGACCATGTTCGACACCGAGACCATCCCGGCACCCACCCGACCACAGGTCGACGCGCTTCAGCGAGACCTCGACATCGCCGGCGAGCGCAACGCCGTCGACCGTGCGCAGCGCCTTCCCGGCAGTGTGGCGGTGGTACGGCATCGCGGTCGCGATTGGGCGCAGGTTCGCCCGGAGTGGGGTCTCGCCGGCAACGCCGCGTTCATCATCGGGCCTCGCTGGCTCACCGCCGGTCACGACCTGGGGAGCCGATCGTTCCTGCACAGCTACGTCGCCGAGCGCGACCCGGACGGTGTTGCGCTCGAGACGATCATGACCGCGCCACTCGTGGTCGCTCAGTGGATCTCCTCGCAGTACTACTTCTCGACCGTCGAGCCCGAGATCTTCGGAGCGGGCGACAAGATGCTCCACAACCCGGTCGGTGGCATCGGTGTCGTCGTCGGCCAGACCGGTGACCTCGCCGTCGGCTTGCCGATGCAGTCGGTGATGCTGGGCGAACAGCGCGCGCACGATCCGCTCCGCCTCCTCGCCGTGGTCCAGGCGCCACTCGACCGGATCGACGGAATCATCCTGCGCAACACCGGGCTGCGCCAACTGGTCGAGGGCGAATGGATCCACGTCGTCGCTCGCCCGAGCGACAACGATGCGTGGTCGTTGCGGACCCCGACCGGGGGATGGGAGCCGTGGCATCTCGCCGATGCCACGATGACCGACCACCGATCGTCCCTCGCCCGCACCGACCTCTCGACGCCACTTGCGATCTGAACGGAGAACCATGACCACCTGGACCGACCTTCCCGCCATGGCCAAGATCGAGGTCGTCATCGACGGCGACGACGTACCGGCCATGCGCGATCTCTTCCTCGATGCAGGCGCCACCGGGTACACCGCTGTCACCGGTGTGTCCGGATTCGGACACCACGGCCACCATCAGGGCCGACTGCTGTTCAACGACCGAGCCAGCCTGTCGATGCTGATCACCGTCGTGCCGATCGAACGCGCCGAGGGCCTCATCGCCGGTGTCCGACGTCTGCTCGACGATCGCCACGGCGTGTTGTTCGTCAGCGAGACCCATGTGAGTCGACCGGACTACTTCGCCTGATCACGTGCGAGACTGAGCACGTGCACGCCATCATCGACACCGACGCGGTCAACCCGGTTCTCAACGAGATCCTGAAGGCCGAGCTGTCGGGCGTTGTTCGCTACACCCACTACTCGTTGGTGATCACCGGTCCGAACCGACTGCCGCTCGTCGACTTCATGAAGGCGCAAGCGGCCGAGTCGTTGCTCCACGCCCAGCAGGCCGGCGAGATCCTCACGGGCCTCGGCGGGCACCCCGAGCAGGGAATCGCTCCGATCGACGAGTCGCACGATCACGCCATCGAGGCGATCCTGAAGGAGTCGATCGGTCACGAGCGTCGAGCTCTCGAGCTCTATCGCCAGTTGTTGGGGCTGACCGAGGGCACGTCGATCTATCTCGAAGAGTACGCCCGTGGCCAGATCGGTCAGGAGGAGCTGCACGTGATCGAGATGAACAAGCTCCTGCGCGACTACTCGATCGACTGAGTCACGTCGTGAAGTCAGCCGAGATCGGCCTGTGCGCCGGCAAGGACTGCCGCAAGGCTGACGGATTCCGCACGGTCGAGCGCGAGCTGCGCCGTTGTGGCGAGGTGCGCGAACTGTCGTGCCTCGACGTGTGTGACGGTCCCGTGGTCGTGCTCGACCTGCGGGGTGAGGCGCCGGTGGTCATCGAGCGTGTCCGGAACCGCGCGCTGGCGCTCGAGCTGGTCGACCACGTCGCGACCGGATCCGAGATGTCGGGCCGCCTTCGCAAGCGGGTGCTGTCGGGCTCGAAGCGAGCCAAGGCACGGCGCCGAATCAGCCGGGCTCGCTGATCGCGCAGCGTCGGCGCGTCAGGCCGAGCGGGCGATCCGGAACGCAGGGATGACCCGCGGTGCCGCCGAGGTGATGTAGTCGCCGAACTGGGGCATCAACGCGGCCTGGGCGCGCAGCTTGGCCTGGCCCTCGTCCTCGGGGAGCTCCGTGACCGCGGCGGTGAAGGTCTCGGTGCCGTACTCCACGGTGATCTCGGGGTTGGCCTTGAGGTTGTAGTACCAGTCGGGGTTCGTCGGAGCGCCGCCCTTGGAGGCGAAGACGTACAGGTCGTCGCCCTCGACGAGGGTCACGAGCGGGATCTCACGAACCTCGCCCGACTTCGCGCCGATCGTGTGCAGGATGAGGAGGGGGTTGTCGCCGAACTGAGCGGCTTTGCCGCCGGTCGCGCGGAACTCGGCGATGATCTGTGCGTTCCAGTCGTTCATCGGCCCCACGCTAGCGCAAAACGTTGCGAACGCAAACGACTATTGTGTTGTAATCATGTAATCATCCGCTAATGTGTCGGAATGTCCCTCTCCTCGACACCAGCTGCCACCTCCGACTCCTCCATCACCGCCTGGCTCCGGGGCCGGCTCCCCGACGCCTGGACGACCACGCCGGCCTCGATCACCATCGATCGCGACGAGATCACCGTCGTGCTCACGGTCGACGAGCCCGAACTCGACCGCGATGCCTCCGAGGCCGATCGTGCCGAGGCGATCATCGGGCGCATGTCCGGGTTTCGTGAGCAGACCCGTGAGGCTCGGATCCAGGTCGCTCGTGAAGCCGAGCACCGCTTCGACCGCAAGGTCGCCTGGGGCGTCAGGATCGGTGACCGCACCGAACTGTTCACCCACCTCGCGGTGCCGGTGATGACCCGCCTCCGCCAGCCCGAACGCGTGGTGCTCGACACCCTCGTTGCAGCCAACGTCGCTCGCTCACGGGCCGACGCCCTTGCCTGGTGCGTGCGGCTCGTCGGCCAGCACACCGGCGACTGGCTGTCCGAGCTGCGCGATGCCATGCAAGCCGTCGATCGTCTCCGTGCCGAGGGTCCCGCCGCTTGATCGATCCCTGTCCGGCTGCCGTGTCGGCGCCGCTCAGATGTCGACGTCGACTCGACGCTCGAACACGAACTCGTACTCGAGGTAGTCGTTGAGGTGTTCGTTGTCAGGCAGCGGAGCGACGAGCTGGGACGACTGGAGCAGCATCCAGCCGTCGCGCAGCGCGGCGACCCCGTTGGCGTACGGAGGCCTCGTGTCGGGCAGTGTCGGCCCGGTGCCATCGGCGCCGTCGTGGAATGCCCAGCCGATCGTGCCCGAGTCGAGTGCCGACCCGCTGGCCCAGAGGTAGAGCACCTGTTGGCGTTGCATCATGCGTCGACCAGCGCGGCACGGCCTTCGAGCCGCGTGAGGTAGTGGTCGACGTCGTAGGTGTCGTCACCGGTGAGGTACCGCCACAGTTTCGAGCGCTGCACCTGTTCGTTGCGGTAGTCGGTGATGCTCATCCACGGATGCATCGTGCGCAGGATCTGCGCCACGCTGTCGGGCAGCATTCGAGCAAAGATGTGATCCGACGGCGGGTTCTGGAGCTCGGGCAGATCCTCGGTGTTCCACAGGCGGACCTGGGCAACGGTCGGGTTGAGCCGCACCTTGTGCATCCAGCGGTCGCGGTCGCCCGGATTGGGTTGGCCCGCGTGCCACAGCCCGTGGTGGAAGACGACGACCGTGCCAGCCGGTCCGGAGAACTGCTTCTCGCCGGCGATGTGCTGGTACCGGTCGAGTCCCGACGACCGCACTCGGCGCAGGTGACTGCCCGGGACGAATCGGGTTCCGCCCTCGCCGGGTGCGACGTCGTGGGGATACCAGAACAGCTGGACGTCGAAGGTCGGATCGGTCGAGTCGGTGATCGCGTCGACGTGCAGTGGCTGCATGTACGTCGCATGCGGATGGATGTGGTGCGTGAAGTCGTGGTCGAACGTCGGATTCGGTCCGACGAACGACTCGATGATCCCGCGGATCTGGGGCAGGCGCAGGTACTCGCCGATCGCGGATGGGGCCGGGTAGCACTCGTCGAGCGGCGTTCCGGTGTGCGGCGGCTTGAGCCCGTCGGGTGCGAAGCGTTCGAGTTCGAGTCGGCGCATCTCCTCGATGCCTCGCTCGTTGACCTCGGGCGGCACGATCGCGTCGAAGCGAATGAACCCGTTGGCCACGAACTCGGCCATCTGCCGGGTCGTCAAGCGATGATCTGTCCCCATCGGCCCGATTCTGCCAGGTGTTACATCTGGGGTCAGACCCCAGATGTAACACCTGGCAGAGCTCAGGCGGTCTGTGTGCCGACCTTGAGCTCGCGGAACGGGACGCCGCGGTCGACAGCTGGCTCCCGCGGGAGACCGAGCACGCGATCGCCGATGATGTTGCGCTGGATCTCGTCGGTGCCGCCGGCGATGCTCGACTGGAAGCTGTTGAGCACGATCCGCTGGAGTTCTGCGCCGCCCTCGTCGTCGGGATCCCACGCAACCGAGCCGGGCCCGGCGAACTCGAGTGCCATCTCGCGGACCTTCCAGGCGATGTTCGACCCGAAGAGCTTGCCGAGCGAGCCACCCGGGCCAGGGGTCTTGCCGGCCTTGAGCTCGTCGCGGGTCTTCATCGCGACGAGCGATTTGCACGTCTCCATCGACCAGATCTTCATCATCTGATCGCGCACCACCGGATCGCCGAGCTTGCCGGTTGCCTCGGCCGCTTTGCGCAGCATCTTGAAGTTCGGCTGGTTGATCTTTCCGGCTCCCGCTCCTCCGATGGCGACACGTTCGTACATCAGCATCGCCGTGGCGAGATTCCAGCCGTTGTTGAGGTCGCCGATCAGCCAGTCCTTCGGAATCCTCACATCGGAGAAGAACACCTCGTTGAAGTGCGACCCGCCGTCGATCTGGTGGATCGGGCGGATCTCGACGCCTTGGCCGCGCATGTCGAGGATGAACATCGAGATGCCGGCGTGCTTCACCTGGTCGGGATCGGTGCGAGCGACCACCAAGCCGTAGTCGCTCTTGTGGGCGAGGGTGGTCCACACCTTCTGGCCGTTGATCACCCATTCGTCGCCGTCGAGTTCGGCCTTCGTCTGGAGGCTCGCCACATCGGAGCCGGCACCGGGTTCCGAGAACATCTGGCACCACATGGTCTTGCCGGAGATGTTGTCGGCGAGGAAGCGCTCCTTCTGCTCGTGCGTGCCGTACTCGGCCAGCATCGGCATGCACATCCCGTGGGAGATGATGAACTCGCTGTCGGGCATCGGGTAGTTGCCCTTGACCTCCCGCCAGATCTTCTCGTGAGCGAGGGTGAGGCCACCACCGCCGTACTCCATGGGAACCGGGAGCCCCGCGAGACCGGCTTCGGCGGCCGCGGCGAGAAACGCCTTCTGGTCGTCGAGCGTCGGGTTCTGTCCCGGGCCGAACTGCTCCATGAAGTCGACGCACTTCTGGCGGAACTCCGCGGCCTCGGCCTCGCTCAGTCCGTTGGCGGTGTCGGTCATGTCGTGCCCTCCTCAGAGATCGCTTGCTACAATACTGTATGGCAACGTACAGTATGTGTCCACACCACGTCACACCGTGCCGGGTCAAACGTGACAGTTCAGACGTGACACTTCAGACCACCGATCACATGAGCAACCTCACCACCCACGAACTCGACTCGCCGCCGTGGCTCCGCGTCGAGTCCACGCTGATGGCGACCGCACGGCTCGTCCGCGTCGCCTTCGACACCCGCCTGGCGCCGCTCGACCTCAACCTCACCCAGGCATCGGTGATCGGGTACGTGAACGAATTCGGTGCAACGACCCAGACCGACCTTGCCGATCACCTCGGGATCGGTCGCGCGGCGATCGGCTCGGTGATCGACCGGCTGCAGGCGCGTGGCCTCGTCGAGCGCCAGCCGAAGTCCGACGACCGCCGTGTCTGGCTCGTCACGATCACACCGGCCGGCGGGGAACTCGCTGCACAGATCAACGAGGTCGACCAGGTGCTGCGTGCCGAACTGCGTCGCGGCCTCGGTCGTGAAGAACGCCAGGCGCTCGCGTGGGTGATGACCCGGCTCCAACAGAACCTCGCCAGCGCCATCGCCGCCACCCCATCCGCCACCCATCCTCCCAACACCTCTCAGCGATGAGCGAGGCCACCCGTATCCGGTCGCTTCGCTCATCGCAGCGCCGCAGACCCCGTCAGCGATGAGCGAGACCACCCCTATGCGGTCGGTTCGCTCAACGCAGCACCACATCTTCAACCGAATCTCAACCACCACCACAGGAGAACAGCAATGACCGAAGCAGTGATCGTCGACGCCATCCGTACGCCGGGTGGAAAGCGCAACGGCAAGTTGAAGGATCAGCACCCCGCCGCCCTGGCGGCCAAGGTCCTCAAAGCGCTCGAGGAGCGCAACGGCCTCGACCCCTCGATGGTCGACGACGTGATCATGGGCTGCGTGATGCAGGTCGGTGAGCAGTCGCTGAACATCGGCCGCAACGCCGTGCTCGCGGCCGGCTGGCCCGAGGAGGTGCCGTCGACCACCATCGATCGCCAGTGCGGCTCGAGCCAGCAGTCGATGCACTTCGCAGCGCAGGGCGTCATGGCCGGCGCGTACGACATCGTCGTCGCGGCCGGCGTCGAAGTGATGACCCGCACACCGATGGGTGCCTCGGTCGTCCAGGGCATGGGCTTCCCCTTCCCGCAGGAGCAGCTCGATCGCTACGCCGAGACCGGCTTGCCGCCCCAGGGCATCGGTGCCGACATGATCGCCGCCGAGTACGGAATCACCCGCGAGGACCTCGACGAGTTCGGCGCCCTCAGCCAGCAGCGCGCCGCGATTGCCCGTGACGAGGGTCGCTTCGAGAACGAGATCATCACGATCGAGGTCGAGATCGACGGCCAGACCGAGGTCGTGAAGTCCGACGAGGGGATCCGTGAGGGCACCACGGCCGAGACGCTCGCCAAGCTGAAGCCCGCCTTCAAGGAGGACGGCGTGATCACCGCTGGCAACTCTTCGCAGATCTCCGACGGCGCGTCGGCCGTGCTGATCATGAGCAAGGAGAAGGCCGAGGAGCTCGGCATGAAGCCCCGCGCCCGCTTCCACGCCTTCGCTGTCACCGGCGCCGATCCGGTCACGATGCTCAAGGGTCCGATCCCGGCAACGAAGAAGATTCTCGAGAAGACCGGCCTCACGATCGACGACATCGACCTGTTCGAGGTCAACGAGGCGTTCGCCTCGGTCGTGCTCGCATGGCAGAAGGAGACCGGCGCCGATATGAGCAAGGTCAATGTCAACGGCGGCGCCATCGCCCTCGGCCACCCGCTCGGCGCGTCGGGCACCAAGCTGATGGCGACGCTGCTCAACGAACTCGAGCGCACCGGTGGCCGCTATGGCCTGCAGGTGATGTGTGAGGGTGGCGGCATGGCCAACGCCACGATCATCGAACGTCTCGACTGATCCGACCGATCCCCGCAGCGTCCGGAGAGTGCCTGGAACGTCGCGCCGAGCGCACACGTCCAGGCACTCTTCCCGTTGTGTGGTGTGGCACATTCGGTGGCCCGGGATCGGGCGGAGCGATACGGTCGCGGGCGTGGAGACCGACGTGGCGATCACGACCGTGCGGATCGCGGCCACCAGCGCAGAGGTGCGCGTGATCGCGGAGCACCGCGCCGCCGTCGACGTGCCCGACTCGTTGGAGTCCTCTGTCGATGAGTCGGTGATGACGGTCAGCGCCGGCAGCAGGCGCGCCCTCCTGCGGGTGCCGATCGGGATCGACCTCGTCATCGGCACGATCTCTGGACGCGTCGAGGTGATCGGGCCGGTCGGTTCGCTCGCCGTGTCGACGACGTCGGGACGGGTCTCGGTCGAGCAGGCGCGAACGGTCGACATCCGAACCACGAGCGGCCGGATCGACGTGGGTTCCACGACCGGGCCATGTCGTGTGTTGACCCGCAGCGGGCGCGTGGTGATCGGGAGCTGTGGTGACGCCCACCTCACGTCGACGTCGGGTCGGATCAGCCTCGAGGCCGCCGGTGGGCCGGTGCATGCCCACTGCGTGTCCGGTCGGATCGACGTCACGGTCGACTCCGCCCAGGACGTCGACGCCGAGACGATCTCCGGGCGGATCTCGGTCCGGCTGCCTTCGGGTGTTCGGCCGCAGATCGTCGGGAGGCGACACGACGCCGAGCCGGCATCCGATCAGTACGACTGTGTCGTCACGGCGCGGTCGGTGAGCGGCCGCATCGATGTCGCCTCGGCATGACCGCGGGTGAGTCGGTCGAGTCCAGGGTCGGCTCGGTGTTGTTCACCGACCTGGTCGGATTCACCGAGTACACCGACGGCGCAGGCGATGCAGCGGCGTTACGGGTCCTCGATGCTCAGACCACGCTCGTGTCCTCCGTGCTCGCAGGCGATCCGGACTCTCGTGTGGTCAAGGAGCTCGGCGACGGGCTGATGTTGTGGTTGGCCCACCCCACGACCGCACTCGACGTCGCATGCCGCCTGCTCGACGGGTTCCGGCATGCCCAGGCCGACGAGCGGATCCCGCTCGCCGTGAGGATGGGGATGCACTTCGGGGAGGCGGTCGTGCGGGGCGCCGACTTCATCGGTCAGACCGTCAACATCGCGTCGCGCGTCTCGGACCTCGCGGGGCCAGGCGAGCTCCTGGTGTCCGAGGGTGTGGTTGCCGCGAACGAGAACTCGCCGGTGCGGCGGACCTTCGAGCCGGTCGGCCCGACCCGGGTCAAGGGCGTGCAGGCGCCGATCTGGTTGTACCGGATCGCCGATCGGTGACCGCTCGGACCCGGTCGACCGGGCAGACTGCGCCGATGCGCAGCATCGTGATCGACACCGACACCGCCTCCGACGACGCGATCGCCCTCCTGCTCGCGGTCAAGGAGCCGTCGGTCGAGGTTCGCGCGGTCACGGTGGTCGCCGGGAACGTCCCGCTCGACCTCGCGGTGCGCAACGCGATCGTGACGCTCGACCTGTGTGGTGGGAACGACATCGAGCTGCATGCTGGCCGAGATCGGCCGCTCCGACGTCCGCTCGACACGGCCCAGTTCGTGCACGGGCAGGACGGGATGGGTGGCGCAGCACTGCCCGAACCCTCGCGGGCGCCGAGTTCTCACGACGCGGTCGCGACGCTGGTACAGATCGCAGCCGAGGAGCCGGGCCGCCACGACCTGGTCACGCTCGGCCCGCTCACGAACGTCGCCGCGGCGCTCGAGCGCGACCCCGAGCTCTTGACGAGGTTCGGTCACACGTACCTGATGGCCGGCTCGCCTGACGGTGTCGGCAACGTCGATGCGCTGGGCGAGTACAACGTGTGGGCCGATCCCGAGGCCGCGACCGTCGTGTTCGCAGCGCCCGGTGCCAAGACGATGATCGGCTGGAACATCTCACGCACGTTCGCCGTGATGACCGATGCCGAGCAGTCGGCGCTCGCCGCCGTCGGTCCGCTCGGGAAGTTCGCCATCGACATCAACGGCGACGTGGAGCAGTACTGCCTCGACACCGGCCTCGCCGGATTCGACCTTCCGGACCCCATCGCGATGGCGGTCGCGCTCGACGACTCGATCATCACCGAGTCGACCGACGAGTGGTTGGTCGTCGGCCTCGACGGACCGACCCGCGGTTGCACGATCCCAGATCGCCGATTCGGGCGACCCGATCCGAACATCCGTGTGGTCTGGTCGGTCGACGAGGCGGCATTCAAGCGACGGCTCCTCACAGCCTGCGCTGGCTGATGGGGCGCTGAGGCCTCAGCGGGGGAGGGGGCGGTCGCCTGGCTGAGGGCCTTCGGTGCGGGTGCGCTTGAGTTCGAAGAACGAGTCGATGTCCATCATCGTCACGAGGGCGTCCCACATCGCGACGCTCTGTTCGGTGCTCGGAATCCTCGAGATGATCGGGCCGAAGTAGCCCGCCTTCGTGCGGCTCGAGTTCTCGAAGGCGATGATCGGTGTGCCGACGTCGTCGCCCACGAGGGCGAGTCCCTCGTCCATCCCGTCACGAATCACCGCGTCCCACGCCTCGTTCTCGAACGCCTCGGCGTGCGTGACGTCGAGACCGACGGTCGCCAGCGCGTCGGCCGGGTCGAACGGGGACTCCTTGTCGTGGTGGATCCGACTGCCGAACTCCCAATAGAGCTTGAAGACACCATCGTTGCCGTCGGTCGTGCGAACCGATTCCAACACCCGCAGCAGCCCGTGCGTGAACTTCGATCCCTCGTACCAGGGTGACTCCGGGGCAGGCTCGTTCTTGAAGAACAGGCTGATCGGTCGCCAGGTGATGTCGATGTCGCGATGCGGTTGCACCTCGTCGACCGCCCAGCGGGCGGTCGCCCAGCAGAACGGGCAGCCGGGGTCGATCCAGAAGTCGATGTTCACGGTTGTCACGTCGCTTTCGTACTGGTGGTCGTGGTGGATGCGATCGATGTGGTCGCTGGAGACGAGTTCCCGTCGGTGAGCCAGAACCTGCTTGTGTCCGCAAGTATTCCGGCGGCGGTGGTGAAATGTCTGCCGGACCTGTGGTCGTGAACGGCGAGACTGGTGCGATGGCGACGAAGGCCGGTGCGACCGGTTCTCGTTGGCGTGCCCTCGGCGCGCTGTTGCGACCCGACGCGTGGCGCTGGGTTGGCCTCGGCGTGCTCGTGGCGATCGGGTCGGCGCTCACGATCGCCGGTCCCCTGGTGGTCAGACGGGTCGTCGACACCGCGGCCGACGGCACCACGGCAGGTGAGATCACCCGTCTCGCGTTGATCTTCCTCGCGATCGCGGTGGCCGCTCAGGCCATCGCCGTCCTCGTGGCGTGGCTGGCGACCGTCTCGGCCTGGCGGACGACGAACGACCTCCGACTGACGATGACACGACACGTGCTCGGCCTCGATCACGAGTTCCACCGGACGCACACCCCTGGCGAACTCATCCAGCGCGTCGATGGCGACATCACCTCGGTCTCCGACTTCCTCAGCCAGGTCGTCACCAAGGCTGCGGGCGCAGCGATGCTCGTCGCGGGCATGGTCATCGTGCTCGGCGTGATCGACTGGCGGCTCGGCGCCGGCATGGCCGCCTATGTCGGGTTCGCCGTGGTCGTGATCGTTCGGACCCGCCATCGCGCGGTGACCGAGTCGGCAGACGAGATGGGCGCGCTCGGGCGGCTGTACGGCGGGATCGAAGAGCGACTCACAGCGGCGGAGGATCTGCGGTCGAGTGGCGCCGCCGATCACATCGCGTGGCGATTCGTCGAGGACAGCGAGGGGGCGCTCGTCAGCGCAGTGCGGCGCGAGCGTGCGTTCCTCGTCATGTGGTGGTTCGTGCAAGGTGCCGTGGCCGCCGGATGGGTGCTGGCATTGGTGGTGGGTGCTGTCCTCGTCGCGGCGGGCACGATCACGATCGGCACCGCCTTCTTGCTCTTCCAGTTCGTCCTGCTCATCGCTCGGCCGCTCGAAGAGGTGGTACACGAGCTGGAGACGGTCCAGAAGGCGAACGGAGCGATGGTGCGCGTGGCCGATCTTCTCGCGATCGGACCCACCGTGCTCGACGAGGGTGATGTCAGCCCACCGCCCGGCGCATTGTCGATCGGTGCCGTCGGTGTCGACTTCGACTACGGCGATGACCGTTCGGTGCTCGCTGCGGTCGACCTGCAGATCGGCGCAGGCCGTTCGGTCGGCATCGTGGGGCGAACCGGCAGCGGGAAGACCACGTTCTCGCGTCTCGTGCTCCGCCTGGTCGAGCCGACCGGCGGCCAGGTGGCCCTCGGTGGCGTGCCGATCGCAGACATTCCCTTGGCCGAACTCCGCCGCCGTGTCGCGCTCGTGCCGCAGGAGGTCGAGTTGTTCGCCGGCAGCGTGCGCGACAACGTGACGTTGTTCGACGATGGGCCCAGCGACGACGAGGTGATCGTTGCCCTCGAGCGGGTCGGCCTCGGCGCCCTCGCCGACGCCGGGATCGATCGAGAACTCGGTGCTGCCGGCGCCGGCCTCTCAGCCGGTGAGGCCCAGTTGCTCGCGCTGGCGCGAGTCTGGCTGCGCAACCCGGACCTCGTCGTGCTCGACGAGGCCACCGCTCGCGTCGACCCCGAGACCGAGCAGCGCCTCGAGACCGCCATCGTCGAACTGATGCGAGGACGTACCACGCTGGTGATCGCGCATCGACTGTCGACCTTGCGTTCGGTCGACGAGATTGTCGTGTTCGACCACGGACGCCTCGTCGAGCACGGCGACCGCGCCGACCTCGTCGGCGACGACGACAGCCGGTTTGCCCGCTTGCTCGCACTGGCGCTCGACGGGGAGTCCGTCGACGGTCTGGGAGCGGCCCCCGTTCCGCTGAACTCGGAGGTGGCGCCATGACCGCCGGACTCGATCGTGCATCCGACGCCGTCATCGGTCCGCGCCCGACGACCGACGTCGGCGCGCAGCGCCACGACGTGAGACTCGACGACGAGCTGACGGTCGAGGACGAGCCGACGGTTGAGGTCTCGAACGTCTGGACGCTCGCCTGGCGGGTCTCCCAGCACCGACCGAAGGAGTTCTGGGTCGGGTGGCTCCTGTTCGTCGTGTTCTTCACGATGCCGGCGATCAGCGGGTACCTGCTCGGCCGCGGGTACGACGCACTCGAGCGAGGCGACACCGCCGAGACCATGTGGTGGGCGGCCGCGATCGCTGTCAGCGAGACGATCCGGATGGTGTCGATCCATCACGGCGCATTGATCTGGACGAAGGCCTGGATCCACATGCAGACGCTCCTGCGAGCGAACATGCTCGCCGCTCAGATGGCCAGCGGCGGGAGACACGCGGGACAGCCGGTCGGTTCTGCCGGCTCTGCGATCACGCACTTCCGCGACGACACCGAAGACGTCGCCAATCTCGTCGACGGCATGGTCGACATCTCGGGCGGCGTCGTCTTCACGGTGATCGCCGGGTTCGTGCTCGGAGCGGCCGACGCCCGGGCGGCGGCGGTGCTCGTGATCCCGTTGCTCGGGGTCGGAATCGCGACCCGGGTGCTCGACACCCGCATCAAGGAGTACCGGGCTGCTGACCGCCTCGCCACCGAGGGCGTCACCGGGCTGCTCGGTGATGTGATGGCGGCGGCGACGACGGTGAAGGTCAACGACGCAACCGAGCCGATGCTGCGCCGACTCGCGGTGTTGGTGGAACGTCGCCGCCACACCGCAGTGCGCGACCGCGTGCTCGAGGAGGGGGTGCAGGCGTTCAGTCAGGGCGCAGCGGACATCGGGCTCGGTCTCGTCCTGCTGGTGAGCGCCGGCGCGATTGCGTCAGGCGCGTTCGACCTCGGCACCTTGGCGTTGTTCACTGCGTATCTCGGTTGGCTGAGCTTTCTGCCGCGCATGGTCGGTCGGGTGCTCGCTCGCCGTAAGCAGGCCGGAGTGGCGTTCGCCAGGATGCGGGGACTGGTCGCCGACCAGGAAGCTGCCAACACGGTTCGGCGTCAGTGGCTCCCGATCGATCCGGCCGATCATCGTTCGCGTCCGGATGTGACCCGTCCCGGGCGGGTACCGCTCGAGCGACTCGAGATCGACGGACTGTCGGTCACCTACGGAGACCGATGTGTCCTCGATGACGTCTCGTTCGCGGTCGCCCGCGGCGACTTCGTCGTGATCACCGGTCCGGTGGGAGCGGGAAAGAGCTCGCTGCTGCGAGCGGTGCTCGGACTCGCGTGGCAGGCTGACGTGACGGGTTCGGTGCGCTGGAACGGCACCGAGATCGACGACCGGGCGGCGTTCCTCGTTCCGCCGAATGCGGCGTTCCTGTCACAGGTCCCGCAGTTGATCTCCGACAGCGTTGCCGCCAACGTCGGACTGGGACCGGTGAGCGACGAGGATCTCGAGCGCGCCTTCGATCTGGCGGCCATCGCGTTGGACATCGACGAGATGCCCGAGGGTTCGGCGACGTTGATCGGTCCGCGCGGCCTTCGCCTGTCCGGTGGTCAACGACAGCGGCTCGCGACGGCGCGAGCGCTCGTCCACTCGCCGGAACTCGTCGTGCTCGACGACCTGTCGAGCGCCCTCGACGTCGAGACCGAGGTGCAGTTGTGGACCAACCTTGCAGACGCCGGAATGACCGTGATCGCCGTGTCGCACCGCGCTGTCGCCTTCGACCGTGCGGACCAGGTGTTGCGACTCGACGCAGGCCGACTCGTGCTGTAACGATTGGTGTCTGACACCCATCGTTACATGGCTCGCTGGCGGGCTCGGTGGTGGGCCGTGTGGGTGCGGCTGGCGCAGCGGGGATCGGCACAGAATCGTCGGGAGCCGTTGCGCGTGACGTCGTAGAAGAGATGGGCACAATCGTTGGCGGCGCAGGTCCCGAACCGGCTGGTGCCGTGATCGCACAGTTCCTGTGCCACTGCCATGAGGAAGTCGGCGATCACCTGGTCGTCGAACGTCGCCGATGCCGGGGTCCAGTGGATGTGGAGCTGGGCACCGTCGTGATCGGTCAGCGACGGGGTGATGTGGATCCCGGCGAGTTGTCCGTTGATCCATGCGACGGTCGGTTCCGGTTCGGCGCCGGGCAGCCCGAGCAGGGTGTCGACCATCGTTCCGACGCGCTCTTCGATTCGTTCGATCGCCGCTCGCGACGCCCCTGCTGCTCGGCTGAACCGGTGTTCGACGAGCAGGGTGCGGACGTCGACGGGTGCGCCGTCCGGGTTGGCATCGGCGTCGGCGAGTGCGTTCGTGAGATCGACGAGGGCTTCGATCGTCAGGCGAACCTCGGTGTCGTGTCCCGACGTGACGTACACGACACGAGCGTAACCGCTCTGGGACGTGTAAGGTACTAAGCTCATTTAGAAACTTACACGAAATGCTGTTCGTCCCATGGCTCTCGCTCTCAACCTGCTCGTCGTCGTCGCCACCGTCCTCGGATCGTGGATGGCGTTCCCACAAGCGCGCCGCATCGCCCGCACGCGCCGCGTCGACGGAGTGTCGGCGACCTGGATCGGAGTGAGCCTCGCGATCAACGGATGGTGGCTCGCGTACGGTCTCGTCGCCGGTGTGTGGGCGCTGGTGCCGGTGTCGTCGGTCTCGTTCGTGCTCTACGGCTCGATGGCCTGGTTCTTCGTGCGCTCGGTCGGCCGACCGGCATTCCGTGGTCTTGCGCTCGGCATCTTCGGTCTCGGGATGGTGCCCTTGCCGTTCCTGCTGATCGGTGGCTGGGAGCTGGCCGGCGTGGCGGTCGGGCTGTCGTACGGCGTGCAACTGTTGCCGGCAGTCGTCGCCTCGTTGCGGACCTCGGCGTTGTCAGGTGTGTCGTCGATGACCTGGATCATCGCCTCGGTCGAGTCGGCGCTGTGGCTCGCGTACGGCGTCGGTGTCGGTGACACCGCACTCACGCTGGCCGGTGCGGTCGGCGTCGCCATGGCGACGGTGATCCTCGTGCGGCTCGCCCTCACCGGGCACCGCCCGTTCGTGGCACTCGATCCCCGTCGGCGCCCCGAGCTGAACGTCGCCGGTTGACCGACGCGGTCGAGGCGCCGACGCCGCGCGGTGGACAATCGCACAACCGTCACTAGCCTGAGCGCTGTAAACGTGAGTCAACGGTGGCTCCGATTTCAACAAGGAGCCGAAAATGGCCACAGGTACAGTGAAGTTCTTCAACGACGAGAAGGGCTTCGGTTTCATCTCTCGCGACGACGGCGACGACGTCTTCGTGCACTACTCGAACATTCAGGGCTCCGGTCGCCGGTCCTTGAACGACGGCGACACCGTCGAGTTCGAGATCGCCGCGGGCCGCAAGGGTCCCGAAGCGGTCGACGTCAAAGTCGTCTGAGGAGGCGTTCCGATTGGCTCGAAGTCCGCAGTCCTATCAAAAACGTCAGCGAGAGCTCCGAAAGAAGGAGCGCAAGGCCGAGAAGCTCGCCGTTCGACACGGCAAGTCATCGGACTCGGATGAGGACGTCGATGACGGCCCCGACGAGGATGCGCTGCTCGAGGAGTTCCGGCAGTTGAACGAGAAGTTCGCGGCCGGCGATGTCGACGAGGACGACTTCGAGTACCGCAAGGCGGAGATCTTCGCTCAGCTCGGCCTCGGGGAAGCCCCCGAACCGCGCGACGACGTCGAATCCGCCGACTGACACATCACATCGATCGAACGCCCCCGGGATTCCCGGGGGCGTTCGTCGTTTTCCCACCCGGTAGTTGCAATCATCGCTCGATAGTTATAGAGTGCTGTACATGCCGAAGGCCCTCCCGCCCGAACTGTTGGAGCACGTCGCCGAGCGCTTCCGCGTCCTCGGCGATGCCACGCGGCTGAGCATCATCCGCACGCTGCTCGACGATGGCGAACAGAACGTCAGCCAACTCGTCGACCGCCTGGGCGCCAGCCAGGCGAACGTGTCCAAGCACCTGCGCGTGCTGCACGACGCGAGGATCGTCAGTCGCCGCAGCGAAGGCACGTCGGCCTACTACTCCGTCACCGATCCGAGCCTGATGCCGGTGTGCGCCATCGTCTGCGACCGCCTCCGTGAGCAGGTCGCCGACGACGCCCGCACGTTCGCCATCTGAACAACGCCAAGCCTCCTCTCAGTCCATCCAGCACCCAAAGGAACCGTCACATGAGTACCGACCTCGAACCACCGCTGTCCGAACCATCGCTACATGATCATCAACCGTTGATCGTGCACGACGACATGGAGACCGATGTCGTGCACCCGCCGTTGGCTCGCATGGGCCGATGGGCTCACGGCCATCGCAAGCTGATGATCATCACCTGGGCGATCCTCGCGATCGGACTCGGTGTGTTCGCGCCGAGACTCGAGCACGCGCTCTCCGGTGCGATGTGGGAAGTCAACGGCAGCGAATCGCTCGCGGCACGAGACGTGATCGACGAGCAGTTCGGTGGCCTGTCGTCACAGTCCGCCGTGGTGGTGATCCAGAGCCAGTCGACACCGGTCGACGACCCCGCGTTCCAGCAGGTGATCAGCGATGTCAACGCGTTGATCATCGCGGAGCCCGGTTTCGGTCAGCCGATGCCGGCTCAACCCGGGATGGACGGGATGACGGTCATGATCCAGGCCGGAGCGACGGTCGATCCGACGGAGGCCGTGCGCTCCGCCGGTGAGCTCGGCGACGAGATCTCCGATCTGTCCGCCGAACTCGACGACGACGAGATCACGGTGGCGCTCACGGGATCCCCGGCCTTCTGGGACGACTTCAACGAGGTCAACCGGGAAGGCATGCTCAAGGCCGAGATCCTCACGTGGCCCGTCACCGCAGTGATCCTCGTGATCGCGTTCGGAACGCTCGCTGCTGCCGGCCTGCCGCTCGTGCTCACCGCAGCCGGTCTGCTCGCGTCGATGGGCGTCCTGTACGGCATCACCCAGATCACCGACCTCTCGATCTGGACCTTGAACTTCGCGATGATGTTCGCGCTCGCACTCGGCATCGACTACGCGCTCTTCATCGTCACCCGATACCGGGCCGCGCTGCACGCCCACCCCGAAGATCCGCAGCACGCAGCGGGCATCGCCATGGACACCGCGGGCAAGGCGGTGCTGTTCTCCGGGATCACGGTGTTGATCAGTCTCTCGGCGGTGCTGCTCGTGCCGATCCCGGCATTCCGATCGATGGCCGCCGGCATGATGCTGTCGGTCAGCTTCGTCCTGCTCGCCGCACTCACCCTGCTCCCGGCGCTGCTGGGGCCCGGCATCGACAAGTTCGCGCTGCCATGGCACTCGAAGGGTGACCACCACAGTGAGTTCTTCGCCAAGCTCGCCGACCGCATCCAGGCGCACAAGGTCATCGTGGCCGTCGCCGCGGTCGTCGTGCTCCTCGCGCTGGCGCTCCCGCTGCTCGGACTCAAGACCGGCATGCCCGGGATCACCGTGCTCCCGGCGGACGAACAGGCCCGCCAGGGCTACGACATGATCGCCGACGGCTTCGGCCCGGGTGGTCCCGGCCCGATCCAGGTGATCGTGCCCGCCGACCAGGATGCGCAGGCCGTTGCCGACCAGGTGATGGCCACCGAGGGCATCGTCATGGCGTTCCCGCCACAACCCGGCATGGAGGGCGCGAGCATCATCCAGGCCGTCGGCGCCTACGACCCGTCGTCCGACGAGGCGCTGGCCCTGATCCCTGCCCTGCGCGACGAACTGCCCGACGGTGTGCTCGTGGGTGGGCCGGTCGCCGAGAACTTCGACCTCGACCAGACCCTGTCCGCCAAGGCACCCTTGGTCATGGGCGTCGTCCTCGTCCTCGGCTTCATCCTGCTGATGGTTGCGCTCCAGGCGGTGATCGTCGCCTTCGTCGGCGTGATCTTCAACCTGCTGTCGGTCGGCGCCGCCTTCGGTGTCGGGGCGCTGGTGTTCCAACATGGCATCGGCTCGAGCCTGCTCGGATTCGACAGCCAGGGATACCTCACCTCGTGGGCGCCGCTGTTCTTCTTCGCTCTCGTGTTCGCCATCTCGATGGACTACACGGTGTTCCTCCTCGCCTCGACGCGGGAGCACTTCGAACGATCGGGTGATGCGGCCGAGGCGGTGCGGGGATCGCTCAGCCACACGGGCCGCCCGATCGTCGCCGCTGCCGGCGTCATGATCGCGGTGTTCTACACCTTCGCCATCGCTGGCACGCTGCCGATGAAGGAGATGGGTCTGATCCTCGGGACCGCGGTGTTGCTGGATGCCTTCCTGATCCGGCTGGTGTTGGTCCCGGCGACGCTGTACATCATCGGCAATCGGGCCTGGTGGCTCCCGCGTTGGATGGATCGCATTCTCCCCAACGTCAAGTTCGCCCACTGACGGAGCCGGTTCCCCCAGCCCGGGTCTCGCGGAACCGACGCGGTTCCCGGAGACCCGGGCTCGGGGGACTGGTCAGGTTCAGGGGCGAGTGAGGGCGGCGAAGGTGACGGCGGCGGCTTGGCCGACGTTGAGGGAATCGACCTCGGCGCTGATCGGGATCCGGACCTGACGATCGGCTGCTGCGAGTGCACGATGGGTCAACCCAGGCCCCTCCGCGCCGAGGAGCACCGCCACCCTCTCGGGGATCTCCACGCTCCACAGTCCGTCGGCGGACGTCGCAGGGGTCATGGCCCACACCTCGAAACCCGCGGCTCGCAGATCGACCAGGACCTCGGGCCACCGGTCGGGTTCGGCCCGTGAGATCGGCAGTGAGAGCACCTCGCCCATGCTGACGCGCACGGTCCGGCGACTGTACGGGTCGGTGCACGTGGGATCGAGGAGCAGTCCGTCGATGCCGAAGGCCTTCGCCGCCCGGGCGATCGCTCCGAGGTTCTCGTTGTCGTTCAAGCCTTCGAGCACGGCGACGCGGCGCGCGCCGGCGACGAGTTCGTCGACGCGAACGAGCGGGC
>JBGSII010000242.1:0-5199 GCA_041742555.1 Ilumatobacteraceae bacterium | reverse complement strand
GTCGGCGACAGCGTGATCGCACCGGCTCCGATCCGACCGTACGTCGACGAGCTGGGCGCTGATCCGGGCCGCTTGCGCATCGGGTTGCTCGACCGGCATCCGACCGGCGGCGAACTCCATCCAGACTGCGTCATCGCGGTTCGCTCGGCCGCAACGCTGCTGGAGGGGCTCGGCCACGACGTCTCGCTCGGGCATCCTCCGATCCTGGAGGATGCCGAGTTCCCGCGCCGCTTCGCGGCCATGTGGGCAGCGCTGATGGCAGTCGGGATCGACGCCCTCGGGCAGGCGATCGGCCGTCCGTTGACCGCCGACGACGTCGAGCCGGTCAACTGGGCGCAGAGCGAGTACGCGGCCCACCTGTCCGCCTCGCAGTACGCGATGGCGCTCGCTGCGGTGGGACAGTACCGCCGCCACGTGCAGGGATGGTGGGCCGACGGGTGGGACCTGCTGCTCACGCCGACGCTGGCCGCTCCCCCGCTGCCGATCGGTGGCCTGTACGGCGATCAGGGCGACGGCGTCGAACCGGCCAACCCGATGGCACCGTCGATCCGTGCGGGGCGCTTCGTGGCGTTCACCCCGCAGTTCAACGCATCCGGACAGCCGGCGATCAGCCTGCCGTTGCACTGGAACGACGACGGGCTGCCGATCGGCGTGCAGCTCGTGGCCGCCTACGGCCGCGAGGACGTGTTGATCCGCATCGCCAGCCAGATCGAGGCCGCCGCCCCCTGGGCCGACCGACGCCCACCGATTGCAGCAGGGGTCTGACCCCTGCTGCAATCGGTTTGGCGCACTGCTCCGACGCGCCATCGGCGTCGGTAGCGTCCTTGCGGTGGCGACGCCGAACCCCGACATCGACGCAGTGATCTTCGACTTCGCCGGCGTCCTCAGTAGCAGCCCAGGCACGATGATGCGCCAACAGCTCGAGGCGAGCGGAACCGGGCTCGACGTCGATCTCCTCTCGTTCATGAACATCCTCATGGGCCCGCTCGCGGAGGAGGGAGACCACCCGTGGCATCTGCTCGAGCGAGGTCGAATCGACTTCGACGACTACGTCGCCGCCATCGAGCCGCTGTGGCGGGAGGCCGGCTTCGACGAATTCCCGACGCCACCGCGCGGTGGCGACCTGCTCTCGATCCTGTCGAAGGTCCCCGAGATGATCGATGCCGCAACGACGGTCCGCGCCGCCGGCTACCGCACGGCGATCCTCACGAACAACATCAAGGAGTGGGGCGACTGGCGAACGCTCTGGGATGCCGACAACCTGGTCGACGTCGTGATCGACTCGTGCGAGGTCGACATGCGCAAGCCGAATCCCGACATCTTCGAACTGACCCTCGACCGGCTCGGTTCACCGGCCGAGCGAACCCTGTTCCTCGACGACTTCCCCTGGAACATCGCCGGCGCCGAGAAGGTCGGCCTCCAAGCGATCCACGTCACCGATCCCGTCGCCGCGGCAGCTGCGCTCCTCGACCGCCTCCTCTGAGCGTCGCACCCTCTTGATCCACGTCGCGAGGCGGCCACCTGCGTTCTGAACGCGAGCCGTCCATCGGGGTGCTCCGGACGCCGGACCATGGCTCGGTGGAAGATCGCCGATCGGTCACGATGGAGCGATGAGCGGCCGACGGGACTCGACAGCACGGTCGACATTCGTCGGGTTCTGTGTTGCGATGTTCGCGATCGCGCTCGGCGCGTTGGTGAGTTCGCAGCTCGCCCTGATGTCGGTGCTCGACTCCACTCGCGCCGAGCGCGCCGCCGATCAGATCGCGACCTCGCGATTCACCGCCGATCTGATCGCCCAGACCGTCGAACGGGCCACCGCCCCGATCGTCGGCACCGAACTCGCTTCGCAGCTCGCCGCGGCGACGAGCACGGACCCACAGGTGACCTCCGTCGTCAGCTCGTCGTTGATGGGGGCGCACCGCCAGGTCGTCGATCCCGACCCTGGTGCAGCGACCGACGGCAACGTCGCCGTTCGCGCCGCGATCGCCCAGTCGGTGATCGACACGGCGACCGCCGCCGGATTCGATCCGGCGGCTGCTGGCATCGACGTGACAACGGCGGATCCACTTGGGCTCGAGGGCGTCGGCGATGCGGCCGGCCTGCCGACGGTGGTGCCGACGGATCCACCGAACCTCGGTCTGCAACGGGTCGCCGAGACGACTCGGATCGTCGCCGCCCTGGCGATGTTCGTGTTCGGATTCGTCGCGGTGACCGCGCATCCTCGACCGGGCCGCGGGGTGCTGTGGCTCGGGGTCGCGGCCGTGGTCATCAGCGGAGCGTGGCTCGTCGGACTCATCGTGACCGGGTGGATCATCGACCTGGTGGCCGAGACGCTGTTCGGTGAGATGCTCCAGACGGTCTGGGAGGACGCAGTGCCCTCGATGCTGCTGCTCGTCGGCGCCGGCGTCGTGCTCGGAGCCGCTGTCGCCGTTGCCGGCACCGCCGCCGATGGCTGGTCCCGCAACCGTGATCAACGACGAATCAGTTGACGAGGATCCGAAGAACGTGCGTGGGGTTGCCGCGAGCGGCACCCTGCGCGAGAACGGGGAAGCGTCATTGGTGCTCGCCGAGCCTGGCGAGCAAGCCCTGCATGCCTCCGAAGGTGACGACGCGGAACTCCTCGGCGGCACCGAGGCCGTACGTCGCCCCCAGCGACTCACCGGCGGCTCGGAGCATCGGAGCGAGGACGGCGGCGATGTCACCGCTGTCGAGTGCGTGCTCGACGGCCGGCAGCCGCCATCCGCCGGAGTCGGCCTGGAGCCGGAGCTGGTTGAAGAAGTTGCGCATCATCGTGCGGTGACAGCAACCGGCGGCAACCTTGCGCTCGAGCGTGGCCGTGATGTCGACGACGTCGGTGACGTCGGTGACCCGGCGACCGAAGTACCACCGTTCGAAGCACCCGTGCACGGCGAGCGGTTCGCCGGTGTGAGCCGACAGCTCCGAGAAGTGCTCGGGATGATGGAGATCGAACTGGCTGGTCCAGAACGACTCGTCGACAGCACGCGCGACGGTGATGTGGTCGAGGTTGTCCTCGCCGTACATCGCGTACGGATCGAACGACACGAGCGCATGGGGCCGGTAGGTGCGCACGGCGTGGATGATCCGCTCGCGCAACTCGACGGTCGAGACATCTCCGAGTGTGTCGGTGGGGTACCCCAGCTCGACGATCTCGTGAACACCGAGGATGGTCGCCGCGTCCTCGAACTCGGACCGGTTCGCAGCGGCGGTCGACACGTCGTTCGACCCGACCGAATCCCACCGGTCGTCGGTGACACGTACGACGACGACCCGCCAGCCGGCATCGGCCCAGGCAGCCACCGTGCCGCCGACGAACAGTGCGACATCGTCGGCGTGGGCAACCACCAGCAACACCACGCGGCCGTCACCGGACTCGATCGTGCGCACTGTTGCCACCACGGCCCGGAACGTACCGCACCCCGCTCGCGGACGATGCAAGGATGTGGCGATGAGCGAGTTGGCGATTCACGGGGGGACGCCCGTGCGGACGGAGGCCTCCCCGTCGTGGCCCGTCCACGACGAGCGCGAGCGAGCCGGTCTGCTCCAGGTGCTCGAGTCGAACCAGTGGTGGTCGTCGCAGGGGACCAAGGTGCACGAGTTCGAACGGCGCTGGGGTGCGTTCCACCGCACCGGTCCTGTGGTCGCTGTCACCAACGGCTCGCACTCGATCGAGCTGGCCCTGCTCGCCACGGGCATCGGAGATGGCGACGAGGTGATCCTGCCCAGTTGGACGTTCGTCGCAACGGCCGCATCGGTGCTCATGGTCAATGCCCGACCGGTCCTCGTCGACGTCGAACTCGGCACCGGGTGCATCGACCCCGACGCCGTCGAGGCCGCCATCACGCCGCGCACCCGGGCGGTCATCGCCGTGCACATCGCCGGCCACCCTGCCGACATGGACCGTCTCGCCGACCTCTGCGAGCGCCACGACCTGGTCCTGATCGAGGACTGCGCCCACGCCCACGGCTCGATGTTCAACGGCCGGATGGTCGGCACGTTCGGCGCGGCCGGCAGCTACTCGTTCCAGGCGTCCAAGCTGATGACCGGCGGCGAAGGCGGCGCCGTGGTGTCCACCGACCCCGACGTGATCGCCCGGGCGTCATCGCTCGCCAACTGCGGACGGCGACCGGGTGAATGGTTCTACTCGCACTACGTGCTCGGCGGGAACTACCGCATGACCGAGTGGCAGGGCGCGGTCCTGCTCGCGCAGCTCGAGCGATTCGAGGAGCAGCAGCAGCGGCGCGACCACAACAGTGCGGTCCTCAACGCCGAGCTGGCACGGATCCCGGGCGTCCATCCGCAGGCGCGCGACCCGCGCTGCGACCGTCAGGGCAACTACTGCTACGTCGTGCGCATCGATCCCGACGAGTTCGGCGCCGAGCGAGAACCGGTCCGGCTCGCACTCGCCGCCGAGGGCATCTCGCTCACGATGTCGTACCCGCCGGTGCATCAGCTCGACGTGTTCCGCGATCCCGACGGATTCGCCCCCCGCTTCCGCGACCGCACCGGGATGCAGGACTGGGCATCCCTGTCGCTCCCCGTCACCGAGCGACTCGCCGCCACGACGCTGTGGTTCACCACGTCCGTGCTGATGGGGTCCGAGGCCGATGCGCTCGATGTGGTCCGCGCCGTCGAGAAGGTGCACCGCAACGCCGGAGCACTGTCATGACCGATGATGCCAACACCGAACTCGGCGAACCGTTCGAATGCGTCGAGCGGAGCGCCGTCGACACCCTCAACACCTTCGGCCGGTACCTGATCGCAGTCAACGACCCGCCGTGGTCGTCGATCACCGACCGCGTCCCTGCCCCGGTCACCGTCGTGCCGGCGCACGACATGGAGGTGGCCAAGCTCGAGCGTGACGTCGAGCGAACCGCCGACGATGGCGCCGAGATCGTCGTGGGATTCGGCGGCGGAACGGCGCTCGACACGGCCAAGTACCTCGCGTGGAAACGCGGCCTGCCGCTCGTGCAGATCCCGACGATCACCTCGGTCGACGCCGGGTTCACCGACGCGATCGGCGTGCGATCCGAGGGCAGGGTCCGCTACGTCGGCACCATCGCGCCCGAGGAGGTCGTGCTCGACATCGACCTGATCCGGTCGGCGCCGGCGCGCCTCAACCGGGCCGGGATCGGCGACGTCCTCTCGTGCCACACCGGCCTGCACGACTGGCGTGCGGCC
>JBGSII010000241.1:0-6254 GCA_041742555.1 Ilumatobacteraceae bacterium | reverse complement strand
CTGGCGGGGCGTGGGCCGACCGGTTCGATCGCCGCCGGTTGCGGATGCGGCTCGACGTCGCGCGCGCCATCGTCGTCGCGGCGCTCGTCGTCACGATCGTGCTCGATCAGACCTCGATCGTGGCGATCTACATCGTGGTGGCGCTGCTCGCATCTGCCGAGGCGGTGGTCGACAGCTCGAGCATGGCGATGGTGCCGGCCACCGTGGGCAGCGGTGACCTCGAGCGTGCCGCCGGACGGCTCGGCTCGACCGAGCTCGCGATGAACGAGCTGATCGGGCCACCGCTCGGCGGACTGCTCTTCGGACTGGCGATCGCGGCGCCGTTCGGCGTCGATGCGTTGACCTTTGCTGGTGCAGCGCTCGTGATGGGCTTCATGGCCGGGAACTTCCGCCCCACCGGCGCACCATCTACGTCGGACGAGCAACCCTCGATGCGCGAGAGCCTCGCCGAGGGGATCCGGTGGCTGTGGAACCACCGGCTGCTGCGCACGCTCGCGTTCGTGTCGACCGCGCTCGGCACCGCGTCGTTCATCGGCAACGCCGTCTTCGTCATCTTCGCCACCGACACACTCGAGCTGTCCGACTTCGGATACGGCCTCCTGCTCGTCCCCGGAGCGCTCGGCGGAATCGGTGGTTCCCTGATCGCACCGCGCTTCACGCGGTTCCCCCTCGGACGCACGCTGCCGGCCGCGGTGATCGCCTCCGGTGTGTCGACGTGGGTGATGGCGTTGACATCCGTGCCGATCCTGGTCGCGGTGCTCTCGGCGGTGTCGCTCGGGGCAGTGATGGTCTGGAACGTGCTCACGGTCGCCCTGCGCCAGCGGCTGATTCCCGACGAGATGCTCGGTCGTGTCGGAGCCAGCTACCGGTTCCTCGTCTACCTCGGGATGCCGTTCGGTGCGCTCGTCGGCGGGCTGCTGGCCAACGAGTTCGGTGTGCGCTCGGCGATCTTCGTGAGCGGCAGCGTTCTCATGTTGGTCGGGCTGCTGCTCCCGGTGGTGCTGCGCGACATCGACCGCTACGCGGGCTGATCGGACGCCCGAAACCACCGCTTCCAGACGGCGTCGACGAGCAGCACACCCGGCGCCGAGAGCAGCACGAGGATCCATGCCTCCATCGGTGGCCAGGTCTGGTCGAGCAGGTGAGCAGCTGCGGGGACCGCAAGCATGGCGATCGCGAAGCCGAGTTCGATCACGACCGCGACGAGCAGGAATCGGTTGGTGAACCAGCCGAGTCGCCAGGCGGGGCGGGTGGAGCTCCGGCAGGCGAACGCATTCGCCGTCTGTGCGATCACCACGGTCAGGAAGGCGGCGCCGGACGCGGCGAAGAGGGGGGCGCCGGTCGGGAACGGATCGCCGAACCGCCACCCGGCGACCCAGAGCGCGAGCACGAATGCGGACATCTCGAACAGTGCCTCGGTCGGGCCGAGCACCCCGAAGGCCCGCACCGCCACGATGCGATTCAGCAGCCGTCCGGAACTCGGAGCCTGGGTCATGACGTGAGGCGCCGGCTTCTCCGCGCCGAGCGCCGCCGCCGAGAGCGTGTCGGTGCCGATGTCGAGCGCGAGGATCTGCAGCACGCCGAGTGCGAGCGGGAATCGGCCCCCGGACAGCGCCCAGATCGCAAACGGCGTGAGCTCGGCCACGTTGTCGGCCAGGTGGTAGGTGAGGAATCGTCGAGCGTTGGCGAAGGTCGCTCGGCCCTGCTTGATCGCTGCCACGATGGTGGCGAAGTTGTCGTCGAGCAACACCAGGTCCGCTGCTTCGCGGGCGACATCGCTGCCGCTCGCGCCCATGGCGATGCCGATGTCGGCCTCCCGGAGGGCCGGGCCGTCGTTCACGCCGTCGCCGGTCATGGCGATCACGTGCCCCCGAGACTGCAACGCCTTCGCGATCCGCAGCTTCTGGTCGGGCGACACGCGGGCGATGACCACCCCGTCATGGTCGACCATGGCGGCCATCACCTGATCGTCCTCGGGCAGGTCGCCGCCGATGTAGACCGGATCATCGGGCGAGCGGAGCCCCACCTTGTCGGCGATCGCCCTCGCGGTGAGGGGGTGGTCGCCGGTGATCATCGCGACCTTGATGCCGGCGACTCGACAGGCGGCAAGCGCGTCGCGGGCTTCCGCCCGCGGTGGGTCCTCGAAGCCGAGCAGGCCGAGCAGTGTGAGGCCGCGTTCCGCTTCGTCGGCGCTGGACGGCGCGGCGCCGTCCCAGCTCCGCTCGGCGATCGCGAGAACACGGAGCCCGCGGTCGGCCATCTCGTGCAGTACCCGATCGACGTCGTCCTCGACGACAGCCAGACATCGCGAGATGACGGCATCGGGCGCTCCCTTCACGAGCACGCGATCGGCGGTCACCACCGATGCCCGGCGACGACGAGGGTCGAACGAGAAGCGCACCGGTGTCGGCTGGGCCGGCACCCCGTCCCACGCGTCGAGGTCGCCGGTGAGTTGTCGGGCCAGTGAGTCGATCGCCGCCTCCATCGGATCGCCAACCGATGTCCACGAGCCGTCGTCACCGAGAACGGCTCGGCCGTGCGAGCACCCCTTCGCAACGCAGGCCAGGTGCGTCAACTCGGCCTTCTGGGGCGCGGCAGGGGCAGTCCCGAGTCTCCTCGACGTGAGCTCACCGGTCGGTTCGTACCCGACGCCCGATCGCCCCACCCGCTCGGTCGGCGTCCAGACGTCGACGACACGCATCCGGTTCTGGGTCAGCGTTCCCGTCTTGTCGGTGCAGATGAACGTCGCCGATCCGAGGGTCTCGACGGACTCGAGCCGCCTGACGAGGGCGTGCTGGGACGCCATGCGTTGCGCGCCGATCGCCAACGACAGCGTCACCGTGGGGAGGAGGCCTTCGGGCACGAGCGCGACGGTGATGCCGATGGCGAACACGAACCCGTCGGAACGAGGTGTGTCGAGAAACAGGGTGAGTACGAAGAACAGAGCACCGGTGCCGAGGGCGATGGCTGCGATCGTGCGCACCAGCCGATGCAGCTCTCTCGTGAGCGGGGTGTCGGGTCGGACGGTGTCCTGGGTGAGGACGGCGATCCGAGCGAACTCGGTCGACCTGCCGGTCGTGGTGACCGTTCCGCGTCCTTCGCCCTCGACCACGAAGGTTCCGGCGCGCAGGACGTCGCCGTCACCGATCGAGTCGGGAACGCTCTCGCCGGTCAACGTCGAGGTGTCGACCAGGAGCCCGTGACTCTCGGTGCAGACCATGTCGGCACAGACGCGGTCGCCGTCGGCCAACGCGACGAGGTCGCCAGGCACGACGTCGTCAGCGGACATCTCGATGCGGCGACCGTCGCGGATCACGGCAGCGACCCGAGGGAGCAGGTTGCGAAGTTCGTTTGCGGCCTTCTCTGCCCGGTACTCCTGCGCGAACGCGAAGAACGCGTTGACGACGATGACGACGAAGATCGCGACACCGAGCTCCGGCAGGCCCCCGACGATCGCGAGGATGCCGGCGACCCACAACATGGCCGCGAAGAAGTGGGTGAACTGATCGACCAGGCGCCGCCATGCCGGTCGACTCGCCGGTTCGGGCAAGGTGTTGGGGCCGAAATCGTGGAGCCGCCGCGTTGCCTCCTGCGAGGTCAGTCCGAGCGGCGCGGCAATCGGCGACACACGCGAATGGTGCGCCATCCGAGATGCCAACGCCAGGGCCTTGCGGCCCTGGGGTGATCTCCCCGGCGGTCAGTGACTCGTGCGAATCGCGGCGAGGAGGTCGTCGTAGGTGTCGAGTGCGGGGAACTGGGGGAACTCGGCGATCACGTTCGCCGGCGCGTGGAAGAGGAAGCCTGCGTCTGCAGCGCCGAGCATGGTGGTGTCGTTGTAGCTGTCGCCGGCGGCGATCACGCGGTAGTTCAACGCTCGCAGGGCCTCGACCGCGCGCTGCTTCTGGTTCGGCTGGCGCAGCCGGTAGTCGACGATTCGATCATCGGCGACCACCAGGCGGTGACACAACACCGTGGGCCAGTTGAGGTGGCGCATCAGCGGACGAGCGAACTGCTCGAACGTGTCCGACAGCAAGATGACCTGCACCTCGTCGCGCAACTCGTCGAGGAACTCGCGTGCACCGTCCAGCGGTGCGAGACCGGCGATCACGTCCTCGATCAGCGACATCGTCAATCCGTGTTCGTCGAGCAGGCCCAGTCGGAAACGCATCAAGACGTCGTAGTCCGGCTCGTCGCGCGTCGTGCGGCGAAGTCCCTCGATGCCGGTGCGTTCGGCGACGGCGATCCAGATCTCGGGGACGAGAACCCCCTCGACGTCGAGCGTCACGATCGTCTGTTGCTCGGCGTTGTGCACGGCCCCATCATCGCCGCGAACGCCCCGATGGGTGAAAACCGAGCCGTTTGCGTGCGGATTCGGATGGACCGCCCCATCCGAATCCGCACACAAACGTGGTGGGTGGGGTGGATGGTCCGGGTGCCGGGGTCCGGGTCAGCTGGCGATGTGGGTGATCGGGATCTGTGGGCGCTCGGGCACCGGGCACTCCTGGGTTGCCCAACCGAGGTAGATCACCCCGACAAGACGATCGTCCTGATCGAATCCGCACAGCTCGAGGACTGCCGGCGGCTGCGTCATCGCCGGCGTCGACCAGAAGCTGGCGAGGCCGAGTGTGGTCGCCCCGAGCAGCAGGTTCTGAATGCCAGCTGCCACCGCGTCGCGGTTCTCGGCATGCAGCATCTCGTTGTCGTGCGATGCGCAACCCACCACCAACGTGGCCGGAGTTCGCAGGTACTTCGTCCGCGTCTTGACCCGCTTGGTGTCATCGCCGAACCCCAGGCGCTCCATCTCGCCGGCCATCGCGTCGCCGAGGCGGGCACGTCCGTCACCGGTGAACACGGCGAATCGCCACGGCCAGGTCTTCTTGTGGTTCGGTGCCCAGGTCGCGAGCCCGCACAGCTCGGCGACGAGGTCCAGTGGCACCTCGCGGTCGTGGTCGACGAACATCGACGTCCGGCGAGCACGGGCGAGGGCGGAGAATTCTTCGAAGCGAGAACGATCGACGTCCGTCACGGCCATGGGTGCCAGGATGTCACGCCGTCGCCCAGATCAGCACCTCGGCACCGTCGGGGCCGGCGGTCAACGCCGGAGACCCCGCTGCGGTGAGGCGCACGGCGTCGCCTGCCGCCAACGAGCCGGCCCCCTCGAGGGTGGCCGAACCGCTGGGGACGAACACGTGGACATGACGGTCGTCGGGAACCGCGACGGCCTCGTTGGCGCGGAGCCGTCCTCCCCAGAGCACGGCGCCGCGCTGGCGGATCGAGATCGCCGCGTCGTGGCCCTTCCCCGAGGCGATCGGCACCAGTCCGCCCTTGGCGAGTTCGGCGTTGATGTCGAGCTGCTCGTAGCCCGGGTCGACCGATTCGGTGTCCGGCGGCACCCACATCTGCACGAAGTGGACGTCGTCGGTGCCGGAGTTGTTCATCTCGCTGTGCCAGATCCCGGTGCCGGCAGACATGCGCTGGGCGAGGCCCGGGTACAGGACGCCGCGGTTGCGTTCCGAGTCCTTGTGCTCGAGCTCGCCGGACAACACCCACGTGACGATCTCCATGTCGCGGTGCGGATGCGTGTCGAACCCAGACCCGCCTCGCACGATGTCGTCGTTGTTGACGAGCAACAGGCCGTGGCCCGTGTTCTTCGGGTCGTAGTGATGTCCGAAGCTGAACGAGTGCTTGGAGTCGAGCCATCCGATCCTGGTGTGCGGACGGCTGTCGGCCCGCCGGATGTCGATGGTGGGAGTCGTGGACATACTCGAACAAACAGTTGTGGACGCAACAATATTCCCTCCACCGGGTTCGAGGATCCGTTCGGATCGAGCCGATCGAGCCAGCAAGACTGCGACGGTGCCGCCGATCCCACCATCGATGAGTTCGATCGGCAGCGACACGGTCACTGCTGCCGGACGCATCGCCGACGAGGTGCTGTTGCCGACGGCGCAGGATGTCGACCGCTCCGACGGCATTCCCGACCGGAACGTTGCAGCTCTCGCTGGCGCCGGGCTGTTCGGTCTGGTGGGTCCGCAGACGCACGGCGGCCTCGACCTCGATGCTCACGCCGCGCGCCGAGTCATGGCGGCCGTTGCCTCCGGATGTGGGGCGACGTTCTTCGTGTGGGTGCAACACCACGGGGTGGTTCGGATGCTGCGGTCCTCGGCGAATCGGGCGCTCGTCGAGTCGCACCTGGCCGACCTCTGCACGGGGCGCCATCTCGGCGGGACAGCGTTCGCCCACGTGCGCAGAAC
>JBGSII010000240.1:0-6646 GCA_041742555.1 Ilumatobacteraceae bacterium | reverse complement strand
GGTCGACGTCGCTGCCGGCATCCACGAGATCGTCAACCAGAACATGGCGGCTGCTGCTCGTATGCACGCCGTCGAACAGGGTGTCGACCTGCGCGGTGTGTCGCTGCTCGCGTTCGGTGGCGCCGGTCCGGTCCACGCCTGCGGGGTGGCCGAACTCCTCGACTCGGACCGGGTGATCTTCCCGGTGAACGCGAGCGTGCTGTCCGCGTTCGGCACCCTCGTGTCGCCGGTGCGGATCGACCTCGCACGATCGATGCCGCGGCGTCTCGACCAGATCGACGTCGCCGAACGAGACACGTTGCTCGACTCGCTGCGCGACGAAGGTCGCCGAGTCCTGGCCGCAGCGGGCTCGTCGGCGGACGCCGTCAACTTCCGGTACGGCGTCGATGCGCGGTATGCGGGCCAGGGCAACGAGGTCACGGTGTGGGTCGGCGATGGTGCGCGCTGGCCGACCGACGACGCCGGTGTCCTCGAGGCGTTCGAGACCGAGTACCGCCGGATCTTCGGGCTGACCATTCCCGATGTGGCCGTCGAAATCGTCACCTGGCGTCTCGCGGTGTCCGCCGCTGCCGAGCCGGTCGAGCCCGATCCGGCCCCGACCGGCTCGGGAGGAGCGCCGTTCACCCGTCGGCCCGTGGTGTTCGCCCGCGGGCAGGACCCAGTCGATACTCCGGTGTATCGACGCAGCGAACTCGGAGCCGGCGACCGGTTCGACGGACCGGCCATCGTCGAAGAGCGCGAGACCACGGCGGTGATCCGGCCCGGCTGGTCCGTCGCCGTGGGTGCCGACGGCAGCCTCGTCGCGAGCAGGACCGCATCGACAGGAGCTTCGTCATGACCGCAACGATCGACACGACGGAACCCACCGGTGGGCCTCGCCGGTTCGACCCGATCGAGCTCGAGATCTGCTGGCAAAGCCTCATCGCGACGGTCAACGAGCAGGCCAAGGCACTGCAGCGCTCGGCCTTCAGCCCGATCGTGCGCGAAGCCGGCGACCTCGCAAACGCCGTGTTCGATCGCCGCGGCCGGATGGTCGCACAGGCGGTCACCGGAACGCCGGGTCACATCAACAGCCTGGCCATGGCGGTGGTGAACATCCTCGAGGAGTATCCGCTCGACGAACTCGACGAGGGTGACGTCCTGATCACCAACGACCCGTACAAGACAGCGGGGCAGTTGCTCGACGTCACGGTGCTCGTGCCGGTCTGGCGGGGAGGCAGGATCATCGCGCTGTTCGGATCGACGATCCATCACACCGATGTCGGCGGCTACGGCATCGGCGCCGGCGGTCGCGACGTGTTCGAGGAGGGCCTCTGGATCCCGATCGTCAAGTTGATGAAACGCGGCGAGCGCAACGACGACGTCTGGAAGTTCATCCTCTCGAACGTTCGCCAGCCCGACCACATGGGCGGTGACCTCCATGCCCAGATGGCCTCGGGAGAGATCGGCGCACAACGCCTCCTCGCGCTGTGTGACCAACATGGCCTCGACGACATCGAGGATCTCGCCGACGAGATCATCACGCGGTCAGAGGACGCGACCCGCGCCGGGATCCGCGAGCTACCGGCCGGCACCTACACCTCGTCAGCGCTGCTCGACCTCGCCGACGGGAGCGAGATCGAGATCCGTTGCGCACTGACGGTCGACACCGACACCGGCACCATCGTGGTCGACTACACCGGATCCGCCGACGCCAGCCCATGGGGGATCAACGTCGTACGCAACTACACCCATGCGTACACGACCTTCACCGTGCGTTCGGTGCTGAACCCCGACATCCCCAACAACCACGGCAGCCTCGCACCGATCGAGATGATCGCTCCGGAGGGATCGATCGTGAACGCGGTGTCCCCGCAGCCGTGCACTGCTCGCCACGTCGTCGGCATGTTCCTGCCGAACGCGCTGCTCAAGGCGCTCGCCCAGGTCAAGCCGGAGGCGGCCATGGCCGAGGGATCCGGGGCGGTGTGGACCATGCAGGTGAGCGGCAACCACGACGACGGCAGCCCGTTCATCACGGCGATGTTCACCTACGCCGGCGGTGTTGGTGCCCGCGCCACCAAGCCGGGCCTCGACGCCTGTTCGTATCCGACAGGTGTGGCCGCCGTGCCGATCGAGGTCGTCGAGGCGTCGGCTCCGATCCGCTTCACGAAGAAGGCGCTGCGTACCGGCTCTGGTGGCCGAGGAGCCCAGACCGGCGGGCTCGGCCAGACGATCGAGTTCGAGGTCGACACGACCAGGCCGTGGCAGCTCAACGCGGTCACCAGCCGCCTTGCCGAGCCGCCGCTCGGCATCTTCGGTGGCGAGCCCGGCGAGGCCGGTGCGTTCAGCGTCAATGGTGCCGCCGTGACCACGCAGGCGAGGGTGACGCTCGCGCCGACCGATGTGGTGCGTCTCGATCTGCCAGGCGGTGGCGGATACGGCGCAGCCGAGAACACGAACGGTCCGACGAGCTGACGAGATGCAGGGCGACGCGGCGATGGGGGATCGACCGGTGACCTTCACCGAGCTCTGGGCTCGGACGGTTGCGGCCCACCCGACGCGTCCCTTCCTCGTCTTCGAGGCGCCGGATCGGACGGTCACCGCCTGGACCTACGGCGAGTTCGATCAACTGACCGCACGAGTTGCGGCGAGGTTCGCCGAGTCAGGGGCCGGACCAGCGGCTCCGGTCCACCTCGCGCTCACCAACTCGCCCGCCTTCGTCGCGGCGTGGATTGCGTCGTTGCGCCTCGGCGCAGCGATCGTGCCCTCCGACCCGATGGCGACGACCGCAGAACTGGCCGACCATCTCGAACGGACGCGGCCGGCGGTCGGGCTCTGTGCGGCCGAGCGCGCCGACACCTACCGTGGGGCGAGCCGATCGATGCCTGGTCTCACGGTCGTCGAGATCGACGAATCCGATGCCGAGCTGGCTGCGCTCACCACGGGCGATCCGATGACGCTCAGCGCCGTCACCGATCCGCTCGTGCGCGCCGCCGTCATGTTCACGAGTGGGACGACGGGTCGACCCAAAGGCGTCGTCATCACCCAAGCCAACTACGCGTTCGCGGGCACGACCATGGCGATGGCTGCGGATCTGGGGCCCGACGATCGGCAGCTGGTGGTGTTGCCCCTGTTCCATGCGAACGCGCAGTACTACTCCTTTGCGTCGGCGATCGCCGTTGGCGCATCGGTCGCGCTGATGCACACGTTCTCGGCCAGCGGCTTCCTCGCCCAGGCAGCTCGTCACGAGGCGACGCATGCCAGTCTCTTCGCGGGTCCGATGCGGATGATCCTCGCCCGCGGTGGACCGTTGCCCGTGACGTCGCCGCCGTTGCGTCTGCGCCACTGTTGGTTCGCGCAGAATCTCGCCGTCGACCAGTACGACACGCTGAGCGAGTGGTTCGGATGCCGGCCACGCCAGCTCTACGGGATGACCGAGACCATCCCTGCGGTGTTGACCGATCGACCCGATGATCCGCGGCCCGACATCATGGGCGACGTGACTCGTGGGTGCGCCGTCGACGTGATCGACGCCGACGGTGGGAGCTGCCGTCCCGGTGAGGTCGGCGAGATCGTCGTCGGCGGCCGGCGCGGCATTGAGTTGTTCGCCGAGTATCTCGACGACCCGGACACGACGGCGGCGTCGTTCCGCGACGGCTGGTTCCTCACGGGCGACCGCGCGTGGCGCGACGACGATGGTCGATTCCACTTCGACGGCCGCCGCGCCGACGTGTTGAAGGTTGCCGGCGAGAATGTCTCCGTGGTCGAAGTCGAGAGCGCACTGGCCGAGCATCCCGCGGTTCTCGATGCCGTGGTGGTCGGCGCGCCGGACCCGATTCGCGACGAGGTTCCCGTCGCTTTCGTCGTGCCGGCCGCGTCGCCTGGCGTCGGCATCCTCGACGATCCCGACGAACTCGCGGCCTTTGTGGCAGAGCTCACGGCCTGGGCCGAGTCTCGCCTCGGCAAGGCGAAACGGCCGAGTCGCTACGAAGTGGTCGCCGACCTGCCTCGAACCAGCGTCGGCAAGATCCGCAAGTTCCTGCTCACCGCCGCTGCGGCGTCTCCGCCGACCATCTCGCCAACCAGCCCCCCAGCCACCACGGAGGTTTCGACGTGACCACGATCGACCGACCCGCCACCCACTTCGTCGATGCACTGATCGCCGACCTCGACTCCTCCACGGTCGACGTCGCTGATGCGGTGACACTGCCGGCGGAGCTGTACACCGCTCCCGAGGTGCTCGCCTTCGAGCGAGATGCCCTCTACGCGCGGGAGTGGCTGTGCGCCGGTCGGGCCGAGCGGATCCCGAATCCGGGCGACTGGTTCACGGTGACCATCTGCGACGAGCCGATCATCGTGGCTCGGGACAAGTCCGGCGAGATCCGTGCGATGTCGGCGGTCTGCCAACACCGAGCGATGCAGGTCTGCGATGGCTCCGGCAACTCCTCGACGTTCAAGTGCCCGTACCACCACTGGAACTACGCACTCGACGGCCGCCTCCTCGGGGCACCGGCGATGGAGCGGACCACAGACTTCGACAAGTCGGACTACGGTCTCCCGCCGCTGGCGGTCGAGTTGTGGCAGGGGTTCGTGTTCGTCAACCTCGACACCGAGGCGCCGCCGCTCGCCCCGACGCTCGAGCAGTACGAGCCGTACCTCGTCAACTACGACCTGACCAACGCGGTCTGCCCGGGCACGTTCACGCTCGAGAACCTGCCGTGGAACTGGAAGGTCATGTTCGAGAACTTCAACGACGGCTACCACGCGAACCGCCTCCACCAGTACGTGCAGGACTTCTGCCCGAGCAACCTCAGCGAGTTCCCGGTCGAGTACGACGCGGATTCCAACGTCGTGTTCCGAGCCGGCGGCTACACGCACATCGACGGTGGGTTCAACGCCACCCACCACACGATCATGCCGGTCTTTCCGGAGTTGACCGACGAGGAGCGCACCCGATCGACGTTCGCGCTGATCCCGCCGACGTTGTGTTTCGGCACCGCCCCGGATCAGTGCTTCTTCTTCCTCGTTCGACCGACCGGTCCCGAGACGATCGACGTCGAGATCGGCTACATCTTCCATCCCTCGGCGCTCGACGACCCGCTCTTCGAACACAAGCTCAAGCTCGCCGATGTCGGCGTCCAGGTGTTCGTCGAGCAGGATCAGGACGCGACCACCAAGGTGCAACGGGGGCTGCGGTCACGGTTCGCACCACGGGGTCGCTACTCGTGGCAGGAGGAGAGCCACGTCCGGTTCAACCGCTGGCTCGTCCAGCGGTACCGCCGGGAGCTGGGAGCAACCTCGTCGGCGAGCAGCTGACCCGTTCCCGTAACACCCAGGAAATCTGCGATCACTACGATCGCCGAATGGTCTGACCATCAGGCCACAAACCAGGAGGAGAAGCAGCGATGAACAGCAGGACACAGCGGGGGCGTTCTCGTTTCCGCACCGCGATCGCCGGGCTCGCAGCCTGCGCGCTCGTGCTCGCAGCGTGCGGCAGTGACGACGACGGTGGGGAATCCGCCACCTCGGACGCGCCGGCCGGCACCGAGGCCACGACCGAGACCACCGAGGCCATGACCGAGGAGACCACCGCGGTCACCGACGCATCGTCGGAGGGTGCGCCCGACCTCGAGTCCTTCGACGCCAATGGCGACGGCGAAGTTCGCATCGGCATCGCCGCGGCGGGTCCCCGAGATGACGGCGCCTACTACCAGGCTGTTGTCGATGCCGCGGAGGAGTTCTCGGCCGAGAACGGTCTGGGCGAGGTGATCGTCGTCGACAACATCCAAGCCGCCGATGCCGCGACCGAACTCGAGAACCTCGCGCAGCAGCCGGTCGACATCATGATCGTCGGAGCGAGCGAGATCGCCGAACCGATGCCCGATCTCGCGGAGCAGTATCCCGACATCTTCTGGTACTGCAACTGTGGTGCCGGGTTTCCGGAGAGCGAGTTCTTCCTGCAGAGCCAGGACAACGGTGCCGGTATTGCCTACACCGCCGGTGTGGCAACGGGCATCTTGCTGCGTGACACCGGTGGGGACTCCGTGGCCTTTCTCGGATGCTGTGACCTCGGCTTCGAGATCCAGCACTACCTGGCCTACGAGCTCGGCCTCGACGCGGTCGACGAGGCATTCGAGTTCACGTACGTGCCCACCGGCGACTTCCCCTTCGACTTCGACAACATCCAGAACGCTTCGGCGGCGTTCGAGAACGCAGCCGCCGAAGGCGCCGATGCCATCTACCCGTATCTCGGCGGAGCTCATGAACCCGTCGTGCAGCTCGCGAACGAAGCCGAGCTCCTCGTGCTCAGCGCCGGCGCCTCCGACGTGTGCACCAGAGACGGCGATCTGTCGTGGGACATCGCTGTCCGCTTCGACGGCGGTGACTACGTGCGTGAGATCTTCCCGAAGATCCTCGACGGTTCTGCGCTCGAAGGTGACGTGATCGTCTTCTCGCCGGGCGAGGAGCCCGACGTTGCCGGAGCGGTGATCTGCGACGCCACGGCGGAACAGCAAGCCGAGATGGACGAGGCCTACGCCCTCGTGGCGAGCGGTGACCTCGACGCAGCGTTCGGTGAGATCGCCGCTGAGGCATTCGGTGGCGGGTGACGAACACGATGAGGTGAGTCACCCCGCTGTGCCGGGGGCCGGGCCGTCTGGCCCGGCCC
>JBGSII010000239.1:0-2613 GCA_041742555.1 Ilumatobacteraceae bacterium | reverse complement strand
GCGCTCGGCCATACAGCCCGTGACCACCAAGCGAGAGCCGTCACGACGTTGTTCGTCGAGGGCCAGGATCGTGTCGATCGACTCGCGGCGGGCATCGTCGATGAACGCGCAGGTGTTCACCACGACGAGGTCGGCGAGCGCCGCGTCATCGGTGGGCTCCATGCCGTCCGCGAGGAGTACGCCGACCAGCTTGTCGGAGTCGACGTCGTTCTTCGGACAGCCGAGCGTCTCGATGTAGAACCGCTGGGACACGATCTGCCACGCTACCTGGCGACCGCGCCCTCGGTCGGCCCCACGGGCCTGAGGCCCGCCGCGGAGGTTCACCGCACGGTCGAGCGGAACTTCTCCATCAGGTACCGGCCCGCCGTGATCGGGGGGTGACGCGGTGGGGCACCGTCGGCGACGATGCACTCGATGCGGGCATCCCAGTTCGCGTTGTGGAAGAACGGGATCGACAGTCGACGACCGCTGCCCGACGGCACCACCCGGTGCATCGTCGAGCGCCAGCGGTCATTGGTCCAGCGCTGCATCAGGTCGCCCAGGTTGACGATCAGTCCGCCATCGAGCGGATCGACATCGACCCACGCCCCGTCGGACGCCTCGACCTGGAGGCCCGGAACCCCATCGGTCCACAAGAGCGTCAGCGTCCCGTAGTCGGTGTGCGCGCCCGCCCGCAACGCCCCCGATGGTCGCTCGGCACCGATGTCGGGGTAGTGGGCGAGGCGCAACGCCGACGCGTGACGGTCGATCTGGCCGGCGAACGCATCGTCGCGCAGGTCGAGCGCCACGGCGAACGCCTCCATGAGCCTCGCCGACAACCCAGCCATCGAGCGGTAGTACGCCTCGACCGCCGGACGAAGTTCCGGAAGTGCCGGTGGCCACAGGTTGGGCGCGTACACCGCACGCTCGTCCGGGTCATCCATCTCCTCGAGCGGCCGTGGAGGCGGATCGATCGGGCCGACGTTGAACGTCTCCTTCAGATCTGGCGGCGCTCCGCCGCCGAGCGAACGGTTGAGTGCCTCTGCCTGCAACGCGCCGTACCCGTACGGATACCCGGGCTCGGGCATTGCGACGGCGAGCCGTTGCGCCAGCGGCAGGTCGAAGAACGCGAGCGCCACACGATGCAACTCGTCGATCACCTCGACGTCCACCCCATGGCCGACCACGGAGAAGAAGCCCACCTCGCGGCAGGCGCTGTCGATGTCGGTGCCGATCGCGACGCGCTGGGCCCGCGATCCGTCGGCGAAGCCTCCCAGATCGACGACGGGAATCACTGGTGCGCGAGGCGCAGGCCAGCGCGTGGCCAGCGGAACGAGACCAACCGACCCGAACTCGAGCAGGTCACGTACGCGGTGTGGAGATCCTCACCGCCGAAGCAGACGTTGGTGGTGATCGGGTCGCCGATCTCGTAGAACTCGACGTCGCTGCCGTCGGGAGAGATCGCAGTGATCCCGCCGTTGATCAACGTGGCAACACAGATCCAGCCCTCGGAATCGACCGCGAGCGAATCGAGCAACTGATAGCCGGGGAACCCGTAGAGCACCGCAGAGAGGTCGAGCGGCGCTGGCGCAAGCACCTCACCCGGCCGCGTGATCGTGCGTCGATGGACACGGCCGTTGTGGGTCTCGGCCCAGTACAAGGTGTCGGTGTCCGGCGACAGACCGATGCCATTGGGCGAGTCGGTCGGATAGATGACCTCGGAGATGCTGCTGCCATCGACGTGGCCGTAGTAGATACCGGACAGGTCGGCCCGGCGACCAGCCGTGTCACGGATCCCGTGGTCCGTGAACCAGAAACCGCCGTGGCCGTCCATCACGATGTCGTTCGGACCACGAAGCGCGTGGCCGCCACACTCGGTGTAGAGGTCGGTGACCGTTCCGTCGTGGACATCGACGCGTTGGATCCGTCCACCGATGTAGCGGTCGGGGTCGAACGGTCCAGGAAACATCATCCCGCCGAGATCGACGGGGGTGAACGCACCTCCGTTGTTGCAGAGATAGATGGCGCCGTCGGGACCCACCGCGGCGCCATTGGGCCCTCCGGGAACCTCGGCGATCGTCTCGGTCGAACCATCCGGCTGTACGCGTGTCAATCGTGGACCGAACATCTCGACCACGACGACCGACCCGTCGGGCATCGCGATCGGACCCTCCGGGAACCTCAGGCCGTGAGCGATCTCGGTCAGCTCCGGGGTGAACTCACGAACGACAGGGGCGGGCATCTCGCCATGATGGCACCGGCGCGGATCCCGCCAACAGCCGAACCTGTGCAGGGCCGATCAGACCTGGCCGTTCTGCTGGAGGAGTTCGAACTCCTCGACCGTCATCAGGACCGAGCGGGCCTTCGAGCCCTCGCTCGGACCGACGACGCCGCGTTGCTCGAGCAGGTCCATGATCCGCCCGGCGCGAGCAAAGCCGACCTTGAGCTTTCGCTGCAGCATCGAGGTGGAACCGAGCTGGCTGCGCACGACGAGCTCCATCGCCTGGCGCATCATCGCGGTGTCCTCGTCGTCGTCGCCCGCCGAGAACGCGTTGGCATCGGAGGTGACGTCGAGGTCGAACGAGGCCATCGATCCGGCGGCGCCCGAGGGCGACCCAGCTGCGGCACCCCCGC
>JBGSII010000238.1:0-3444 GCA_041742555.1 Ilumatobacteraceae bacterium | reverse complement strand
ATGCGAACGCCGTCGTGGCCGAGTCGCTCGGGGCGGCGGCGATCGACGCGCTCTCGCTCGGCTGACCGCCTGCTCACAGGCGGCCGCGCTCCCCTACGGTGTGCTCATGACCCCAGCGGCCGAACTCGACCTGCAGTCGATCGATGATCCGAACTTGAGCGACGCCGAACGACAGGACCTCGTCTCGTCGCTCGCGGGCGATCACTGGATCGTTCGCAACGCGATCGGTTATTCGATCCTGCACTACACCGACGTGGTCGCCGTACTGCGCGACAAGCGTTGGCACAGTGCAGTGTCCAAGATCCCCGAGATGATGGGGATCACCGACCCCGACTTCCTCGAGAACCGCCGAGTGTCGATCCTGTCCGCCGAAGGTGACGTCCACACGCGACTTCGCCGCCTGGTGGCGAAGTCGTTCTCGCCACGTTCAGCAGATCGGCTCCGCCCGTTCATGCGCGACGTGGTCGACGAGCTCGTCGATGCCGTCGCGCCGACCGGGCGCGCCGACATCGCCGTCGACATCTGCGAGCCGTATCCCATCCCGATCATCTGCGAACTCCTCGGTGCGCCACGGGAGGACTGGCAGCTCTTCTCGCGGCTCGCCGAAGACGTCCTGCGCATCTTCAACGGCAACGTGCTCGAGGAACTCGACGTGATCAAGGCCGCACAGGCCGAACTCGATCAGTACTCGCGCGACCTGATCGCTGCTCGTCGCAGCGATCCTCGGGAGGATCTGATCACCGACCTCATCGCGGCAGAGGAGGAAGGCGATCGACTCAGCACGGACGAGTTGGTGATGATGGTCGACGCCGTGATCGTCGGCGGGACCGACACCACGCGCAACCAGCTGGGGTGCGCGGTCGGCCTGCTCTCGGGCCATCCGGACCAGTGGAAGCTGCTCGCAGACGACCCGGAGATCGCGCCGCGAGCCGTCGAAGAGGTCATGCGGTACTTCGGCGCGGTGCGCGGGACCGCGCGGTTCGCGAGCGAGGACATCGTCTATCGGGACATCCTCTTTCCTGCCGGCACCGTCGTGATGACGGCCATGACCGTCGCGAACCGCGATGCCACGATCTTCGACGACCCGGGCCGATTCGACATCACCCGCGAGCCGTCCGGGCAACCACAGCTGACCTTCGGCTCCGGCATCCACTACTGCTTGGGTGCCGCGCTGGCTCGTGCCGAGCTCCAGGAGGCGCTACCGATTCTCGCCCGCCGGATGCCGGACCTGGCCGTCGACGGGGCGATCGAGTGGAAGCCGGCCACCACCGCCATCTTCGGCCCCACCCACCTGCCGGTCACGTTCACCCCCACCTGAGCGCCGCCAGCCGCTCCTCCGAACCCGCACGTTGCGATGAGCGACCGGGGCCATATGCGGTCGCTTCGCTCATCGCAAGCCCGAACGCAGGGAACGGGTGAGGTCAGTCGTCGGGTGACGGGGGGCGGCGGTAGCGCTTGGTCTCGCTGCGCTGTTTCTTGGCCTCGACGCGCCGCTGTTGCGCGCCGCGCGTCGGTCGGGTCGCTCGACGCGATCGAGGTACGTGCAACGCGTCGCGCAGCTTCGCAACGAGACGTTCCTCCGCCAGCGAACGGTTGCGGAGCTGGGACCGTTCGTCGTCGGCGACGACACGGACGACCGGCCCGAGCTTGGCGAGCACACGAGCGCGCTGTGTCTCGGACAACGCTGACGAGGCTTGGACGTCGAAGACCACCTCGACGCGTGTCGCTGTCTTGTTCGCGTGCTGACCGCCCGGGCCACCCGACACGCTGAACGCCGTCACCAGCTCGTGGCGCGGGATCCTCACGCTGTCGGTGACCACGAGGCGATCGTCCGGTGCTCCCACACCCCCAGCATGCCCTGGGGCTGATCCGTCGCGTACGGTGAGGCGATGGGAGACATCAAGCTCGGCTACAACACTGGCTACTGGTCCGCTGGACCGCCCAAGGGCGCGCTCGAAGGGATCAAGGAGGCCGAACGGCTCGGTTTCAACTCGGTGTGGACCGCCGAGGCGTACGGTTCCGATGCGCTGACCCCCCTCGCGTGGTGGGGCGCGGCCACCGAGAAGCTCAAACTCGGCACGGCGATCATGCAAATGTCAGCGCGTACCCCGGCCGCCACTGCGATGGCGGCGATCACGATGGATCACCTCTCCGACGGACGGTTCATCCTCGGTCTCGGCGCGTCTGGCCCCCAGGTCGTCGAAGGGTGGTACGGCCAGCCCTACCCCAAGCCGCTCGCCCGGACCCGAGAGTACGTCGAGATCGTGCGCACGATCATCGCTCGCGAGGCTCCGGTCGAGTTCCACGGCGAGTTCTACGATCTCCCCCTCGACGGCGGCGCCCATCTCGGCAAGTCGTTGAAGTCCACCGTCCACCCGCTGCGTCCCGACATCCCCATCTACCTCGCAGCAGAGGGCCCGAAGAACGTCGCGCTGTCGGCCGAGATCTGTGACGGCTGGCTGCCCTTGTTCTTCTCGCCGAAGGACGACAAGTTCTACCGCGATTGCTTGCAGCAGGGCTTCGACGCATCCGGCGACCCGACGAAGAAGGACCGCTTCGAGGTCACCGCGACCGCCATGATCATTCCCGGCGACGACGTCGAGAAGTGCGCCGACATGGTGCGCCCGTTCCTCGCGTTGTACGCGGGCGGCATGGGCGCCAAGGACGCCAACTTCCACTACGAGGTGTTCGCCCGGATGGGCTACGGCGACGTCGCCGACACCGTGCAGGAGCTGTACCTCCAGGGCAAGAAGGCCGAGGCGGCCGCAGCGATCCCACTCGCCATGGTCGAAGACGTCGCCCTGGTCGGACCACCCGCGAAGATCCGCGACGAACTCGACAAGTGGCGCGAGACCTGCATCACGGAGTTCCTCGTCAGCGGCCCGGCGATGGCGCTGCCGAGCTTCGCGGAACTCGTCCTCGGCTGACCTCGACAGGTGGGCAACCGACGGCCGATGCGAAGTGCGTTCGATCGGCGGCTGCGCTCGCAGAGTCACCCGCCGTCGGACGATACGAGGGTCGTCCGACGCTCGCTGCCGAATGACGCCGTGATCGGCGATCGGAGAACGGGCGAACCGGACGGCCGCAGCCGCGTATCCTCGCCCGATGACCCTTCGCCACGGCCGCCCGCAGGTGGCGATACCCGGCCCGTCGATCGTGCCCGACCGCGTGTTGGCGGCGATGCATCGGCCGATGCCGAACATCTACGACGGCCCACTGCTCGACGTGTCGAACAGCCTTTTCGCGGACCTCCCGGCGATCGCCCGCACGAGCGGTGAGGCATTCATCGTGATCGGCAACGGCCACGCCGCCTGGCAGATGGCGGTGTCGAACACGATGCGCCGGGGTGAGAAGGTGCTCGTGTTGGAATCGGGGACGTTCGCCGTGGTGTGGGGCGAGCAGGCGGCGCTGAGTGGAGCCGACGTCGAGGTGCTCGTCGGCACC
>JBGSII010000237.1:0-8169 GCA_041742555.1 Ilumatobacteraceae bacterium | reverse complement strand
GACCGCGTCGGCCTCGGGATGTCGGTCGGCGGCCGACCGATCGTCGCCGAGCGATACGGCACGGCCGGAGGGCGACGTGTCCTCGTGATCGGCGTGATCCACGGCGACGAGGACGCTGGCGTGGCCATCGTCGACGACCTGCGTGCGGGGCCCGCCCCGGACGGCGTCGAGCTGTGGATCGTCGAGTCGATGAACCCCGACGGACAAGCCGGTCAGTTCCGTGGAAACGACAACCTCGTCGACTTGAACAGGAACTTTCCCCACCGGTGGGGACCGATCGGGGTGCCGGGCGACCCGCAGTATGCAGGCACCGGTCCGGCCAGCGAACCCGAGACGCAGGCGATGGTCAACTTCCTGGGCCAGCTCCGCCCGGACATCACGATCTGGTACCACCAGGACCTCTTCGTCGTGAACCCGTCCGAGGGGCGAGAAGGCCGGATACGCGAACGGTACGCGCAGCTGACGGGCCTCCCGATGGGTCAGATCACCGGGGGCACCTACACGGGAGTCGCAGCGACGTGGGCCCGCAACGAGTTCCGCGCCGACGACGGCGTCGCATTCATCGTCGAGCTGGGCCCGACCCTGTCACCCGCCGAGGCGGTCACCCACGCAGACGCCGTGCGCACCATCGCCCAGGAAGGCTGACGTCACGATGTGCCGGCAGTGAGGCGACGCAGGATCACGGCTTCGGACGGCGCGAGCTGATCGCCGATCGTTCGACGGGCCGCGTCCGAGGAGACGAGAAGGTCGGCCTGGACAAGATCGGCAGGCCATGTCGCAGCGTCGTCGGAGAGATTCACCAGCACGGTCACGCTGTCGCCGCCGAGCGTGCGCTCGAAGCGGATCACCTCGCCGTCGAGGGGAGCGAACTCGATCGAACCCCGCCGCAACACCTCGTCGCGGTGGCGCAGCGCGAGCAGCGCTCGGTACAGCGAGTGCATCGAACCCGGCACACCGATCTGCGATGAGGCCGCGTGCGTCGACGCGTTGGCCGGGAACGGGAGCCACGGACGCACGGGCCAGCCGTGACCGACCTCCTCGTCGCCGTCGATCGTCCACGGAATCGGGCTGCGGCATCCGTCGCGCCCGTCGGGATCGACGACCCGGTCGGGCGGAACGACACCGTCCTCGAGCCCGAGTTCCTCTCCGGCGTAGAGAAACGGCGTACCGCGCACGGTGAGTGCGAGCACCGCCGCCGCACGAGCTCTCGCCTCGGAGCCATACCGCGTGCGATGTCGCGGCTGATCGTGATTCGACAGCACGAACGTCGGCCAGCGGGGTTCCGCGAAGTCGGCTTCCATCTTCGACAGCGCACGTTGCATGTGATCGGCGGCCCACGGTGTGTGGAGGGGCCTGAAGTCGAACGCCAGGTGCAACTCGGGTCGACCGGCCTCGAGGTCGCCGAGGTACGACGCGCTCTCGCCGCTGCGCAGGAGGTAGACCTCGCCGACCATCATCGGTTCGTGGTCGTAACTGTCGAGCAGCGACCGAACCCGCCGGAGGAGTTCGTGGCCGAACGGCCGATCGGTGGCGAGCAGCGGCATCGTGACGAGTTCGTCGGGGAGGTCGCCGACGTCGGTGCCCTTGCCGATCAGGTTGACGACGTCGCTGCGGAACCCGTCGACGCCACGGTCGAGCCAGTACCGCAGCGTGTCGAGCATCGCGGCCTCGACGTCAGGGTTCGCCCAGTTGAGATCGGGTTGCTCCGCCAGGAACACATGGAGATACGACTGATCCGTGGTGTCGTCATGGGTCCAGGCGGGGACGCCCTTGAACAGCGACATCCAGTTGGTCGGCAGCGACCCGTCCGGCTTGCGGTCGCGCCACACGTACCAGTCCCGCTTCGGGTTGTCGCGCGACGACCGGGACTCGACGAACCAGGGGTGATCGCTCGACGAGTGGTTGGGTACCCAGTCCAGCAGCAGACGCATCCCTCGGTCGTGCAGGCCGGCGACCAGTTCGTCGAAGTCGTCATCGGTTCCGAAGACCGGGTCGATCGCGCAGTAGTCGGCGACGTCGTAGCCGAAATCGCGCATCGGCGAGACGAAGATCGGCGACAGCCAGAGTGCGTCGACACCGAGGTCGGCGAGATAGTCGAGCTTGCTCGTGATGCCGCGCAGGTCACCGACGCCGTCGCCGTTGGCGTCGGCGAACGACCGCGGATAGATCTGGTACACCACCGCGTCGCGCCACCATGGAGTCCGGGTCATCGTGTCAGTCTCTCACGCCCGGCGACGAGCCGGGCCGCCGCGCAGGCCGAGAAGTCAGACGAAGGTGGCGAAGACGTCGAGGGGTTCGCGGTCGGTCCTCAGCGAGTTGATCGGGGCATCGGGGTCGGCGTGGCCGATCGCGACCCCGCAGAAGATGCGTTGTTCCGCTGGTGCGCCGACGAACTCGCTGACGGCGTGCTCGTAGACCGCCCACGCCTCCTGCGGGCACGTGTCGAGCCCGGCCTCCTGCGCGAGGAGCATGAACGTCTGCAGGAACATACCGAGATCGGACCACTGTGGCGGGCCCATCGTCCGCTCGATGAAACAGAAGATCGCTGCCGGCGCGCCGAAGAAGTCGAGGTTCTTCGCGAACTGGGCGAGTCGGCCGGCCTTGTCGTCGCGCTCGATGCCGAGCGTTGCGTACATGTCCTCACCCACCTTGAAACGCGACGTCCGATACGGCTCGTTCAGCGGCGACGGGTAGATGTCGTAGGCCGGCGCCTCGACCGGCCGGTCGGCCAAGAACCCGCGGAACCGAGTCATCGACTCACCGTTGACGACGTAGATCCGCCACGGCTGCACGTTGCCGCCGGAGGGCGCCCGTGACGCGACGGTGAGCAACTCGGCGATCACCTCGTTCGAGACCGGATCGGGCAGGAAGGCCCGGACGGACTTGCGGGCGTTGACGGCGTCGGTGACGTTCACCGCCGAAGTCTGACCGTCTGTCCGCCGCCCGGTCGAACCGAGCGAGTTCAATCACTAGACTCTGGGTCGGATCGGCGCGAGAGTGCGGCGATGACCACGCTCGGTCCCCCACAGACTCCACCGTCGGAGATCACCCGCGAAGCGTGGTCGACGCTCGCCGTCGCTTCGCTCGCGGTGCTGGCGGTGTTCCTCGACACCACGGTCCTGTTCGTGGCGTTCCCCGACATCGTCGCCACGTTCGACTCGGTCGCTCCGGCGCAGCTCTCGTGGGTGCTGAACGCCTACACGATCGTCTTCGCCGCACTCCTGGTCCCTGCCGGAAAGTTCGCCGATCGACTCGGCCACAAACGATCGTTCCTCGCCGGGTCCGCGCTGTTCACCGTCGCGTCGATGGCATGCGGGCTCGCACCGTCGGCCGGTGTCCTGATCGCCTTCCGAGTCGTTCAGGCCGTCGGTGCCGCGGCGTTGATCCCGTCATCGCTCGCGCTGGTGCTCCGAGCGTTCCCGCCCGCCAGGGTTCCCTTCGCCGTCGCGATCTGGGGCGCGAGCGGCGCCGTCGCCGGGGCGCTCGGACCGACTCTCGGCGCCATCCTCGTCGAGGCCGCGAGCTGGCGATGGGTGTTCTTCATCAACCTCCCCATCGGGCTGTACACCGTGTTCGCCGGCCGACGCGTGCTGCGCGAATCCAAGGACGGCAACACCGTGCTTCCCGCTGCCATGGGCGTGCTGTTGATCATCGTCGCGGCGGGCCTCGTCTCGCTCGGATTGGTGCAGAGCGAGTCGTGGGGGTGGACGGACCCTCGCACGATCGGTGCCATCGTCGGCGGCCTGGCCGTGTTCGGCGTCTTCGTCGTCCATCAGCACACGACGAGGGCGCCCGCGCTCAACATGGAACTCTTCGCGATCAGGAACTTCTCGTGGGGCAATGCCGCGACGTTCACCTTCGGCACGGCGTTCACCGCGATGTTCTTCTCGTCGATCCTGTTCCTCACCCAGGTGTGGGACTACTCGGTGCTCCAGTCCGGTTTCGCCGTCGCTCCCGGTCCAGCCCTCGTCGCCGTGCTCGCGCCGTTCATGGGCAACCTGGCCAGCCGCATCGGCCAGCGACCGCTGTTGCTCGGCGGCGGCGTGCTCTTCGCGATCGGCGGGCTCTGGCGCCTCGTGCTGCTCGGCGACGATCCGAGCTACGTCACCGACTACCTGCCGTCGATGCTCTTCACCGGGCTCGGTGTCGCGATGTGCCTGCCGCAACTCTCCAGCGTGGTCGCCCAGTCGTTACCACCGAACCGTCTGGGCGTCGGCGGAGGCTCCAACCAGGCCATCCGTCAGTTCGGCGGCACCCTCGGCGTCGCCCTGACGATCGCGTTCCTCGCCTCGCCTGAATCCCTCGACGAGGCGTTGGCGAACTTCGATCTCGTGTGGTGGCTCCTCATCGTCGGTGGTCTCCTCACGAGCGTGCTGTCGATCCCGCTGAAGACTCGACGAAGCGCTCCAGCTCATGACGTCACGCCCGCATCCGTTCCGAGGCCGGCGCGATGAAGCGCAAGTCGCTCGGTCACGTGAACTGTTCGATCGCGCAGTCCCTCGACGTCGTCGGGGACCCGTGGACGCTGCTCGTTGTTCGTGACGCACTTTTCGGGACCACCCGCTTCGACGACTTCCAGCGAAGTCTCGAGATCCCGCGAGCAACGTTGGCCTCGCGGCTCGGGGCGCTCGTCGAGCACGGGGTGATGGAGCGCCGGACCTATCAAGAACGGCCCGAGCGTCACGACTACGTGCTCACCGAGAAGGGACGCGACCTGCGGCGAGTCCTGATCTCACTGCTGCAGTGGGGCGACGAGTGGTCGCCACTCCCCGAACCACCGGTCACGCTGCTCGACGCCGACACCGGAGCCGTCATCGAGCCCTTGTATGTCGATGCAGCAAGTGGCCGACCGCTCGACGACCTGCGGGTGACCCGCCGCTTCAACCGCTGACTCAGACCACCACGGGGAGGTCCGTGATGGTGGTGAATCCGTTGACGAGCGCCTCCACGTCGTCCACCGGCGATTCGAGCGTCGAGGCGCAGTCAACGACGAAGGGGTCACGTCCCTCGAAGGCACCAAGCGGGACCTCGACGACGCCTCGCGTACCACCCGGGCACGTCGGCGCATTGATGCTCGTGAGCGTGACCGTCCCCGACTCGTACTCACCGCGGTTCTCGGTGATCCACGTGATGGCCGCCTCGACGCTGTCGTCGAACACGATGTCGCCCTCCGCCACCAACCCTTGACTCACGGCGAGCCCTGGCACGCCCTGCTGGGCGCCATAGCGAGCGGCACCGACCGTTCCCGACAGCGTCGAGAAGTCCCCGATGTTCTGTCCGGAGTTGGAACCGGACACGACGAGATCGAAATCGACGTCGAGGTTCTCGAGCGCCCAACGAACCGAGTCGGCCGGGAATCCCGTGACCGCCGTCGCCGCGACGCCGCTCGCCGTGGTGGCATCGACCGCCATCAGCTCACCCTCGGTCAGGTTCATCGAGGTGCCGCTCTGGTTCTCGGCGGGAGCCACGATCGTGAGTTCGACGTCCGGGAGCGCAGCGAGCGCTGTGGCGAGCGCGTCGATGCCGGGGGCGCCGATGCCGTCGTCGTTGGTCACCAGGATCTGCAGCGGCTCGACCTCGACCTCCGTCGTCGTCGGCGCGTCGGTCGACGGCACCGTGTCCGCGACCGTGTCCGCAACCGTGGCCGTCGTGGCGGTCTCTGCTGGGACGGACGTGGCGATGGTCGCCGACGAGTCGGCGTCATCGTCGCTGCCACACGCCAGTGAGACGAGAGCAAGCGGAACGACCAGGGCGAGAAGGGCACCTTTCATGGCTGCCGTGATACCGGGCCGCCACACCACCGTTCGGACGCTTCGCCGACTGTTCAAGTGAAGTTCAGTGCCCGTTCAACTCCCGCAGCTCGGTCGTGAAACCGAGGTCGGCACGCGACCTAAGGTCGCTCCATGACCACGATCAGGGAACTCGCGGAGGAGCACTGGCAGGGGCGGGGCGAACTCGTCCACACGCACCATCCGGTCCAGCCGGTCCACGTCCAACACGACGACGGCACGATCTCCGCCGCCAGCGAGGAGATCGAGGACGGGCTGTTGACGCTCAAGTCGATCGCCTCGGTCAATGCGCTCGACACCGGCGACGGCCTCGTGATGCTCGACACCGGCGGCGCCTTCGATCGGCGCACCGTGCACGAGACCGTCCGCGCCTGGCGACCGACCGCTCGGCTGGCCGCCGCCGTCTACTCCCACCATCACATCGACCACGTGCTCGGCACCGCACTGTTCGACGCCGAGTCCGCCGACAAGGGCTGGGAACGACCGGTCGTGTACGCCCACGAAAATCTCCCCGCCCACTTCCGCCGCTACGAGCAAACCGGCGGTTGGAACACGGCGATCAACCGCCGCCAGTTCGCCATCGATGTTCCCCAGTTCTCGTGGCCGAGCGAGTACCGCGACCCCGACGTCACCTACTCCAAGCACCTCACGTTCAACCGCGGCGACCTGACGTTCGAGTTGCATCACGCCCGAGGCGAGACCGACGACGCGACGTGGACGTGGGTTCCCGAGCGCAAGGTGCTGCATCCCGGCGACCTGTTCATCTGGGCGCTCCCGAACGCCGGCAATCCGCAGAAGGTCCAGCGCTACCTGTCCGACTGGGGCGCTGCGCTGCGCCAGATGGCTGCGATGCGCCCCGAGATCCTGCTCGCCGGGCATGGACTGCCGATCTTCGGATCCGACCGCATCGTGATGGCGCTCACCGACACCGCTGAGCTGCTCGAGTCGATCGAGAGCCAGACGTTGGCGATCATGAACCAGGGCAAGAGCCTCGATACCTGCCTGCACGAGGTGACTGTGCCGTCCCATCTCGCCGACAAGCCGTACCTGCAGGCCGTGTACGACCATCCGCAGTTCCTGATCCGCAACGTGTGGCGTCGATACGGAGGATGGTGGGACGGTGAGCCCGACAACCTCTTGCCGTCACCGCGTGCGCAGCAGGCGACGGAATGGGTCGAACTGGCCGGAGGTGTCGACCGGGTGCTCGTGCGGGCACAGGAGGTGCTCGCCGCGGGCGACGCTCGCCTCGCGTTCCACCTCGTGGAGTTCGCCGCCCTGGCCGCTCCGGAGAACGCCGACGTCTGGAGCGTGCGCGCCACGGTGTATGCCGCCCATTCGGCGCAACACACCTCGTCGATGGCTCGCAACCTGCTCGGCCATGCGGCACTGGCCAGCGAACAGGGCAAGCGCGACCTCGCCGGCAACTACTGAGCCCCCCGCTCAAAGGTTGATCGGAGAGCTACCAGTTGGCGGCGATGTACTGCGTCTCGCAGAACTCGTAGATGCCCTCGCTCGCGCCTTCGCGACCGAGGCCCGACTGCTTCATGCCACCGAACGGGGCCGCCGGATCGGAGACGGCGCCGCGGTTGAGGCCGATCATCCCCGCCTGGATGCGCTCGCTGACGGCCAACCCGCGTCGCAGGTCCTGGGTGAAGACGTAGCCGGTCAAGCCCATCTCGGTGTCGTTGGCGACGTCGATCATCTCGTCGGTGTCGTCGAAGGAGATGATCGGCGCAACCGGCCCGAAGATCTCGTGGCGGGTGATCTCGTCGCCGGCTCGGACGTTGCCGAGCACGGTGGGCGGATAGAAGTGGCCCGGCCCGTCGACGGGCCCACCGCCGGTCTCGATTCGTGCGCCGTGGTCGGCCGCTGCGGTCACCAGTTCGTTGATCGACGCGACGGCCTTCGCATTGATCATCGGGCCGCACGTGACGCCATCGTCGAATCCGCTGCCGATGCGCACGTCGGCCATCGCGGCGGCGAACATCCGGGTGAACTCGTCGACGACCTTCTCGTGCACGAGGAACCGATTCGCGGCCGTGCACGTCTCCGCCGAGTGCCGCATCTTGGCCACCATCGCCCCCTGGACCGCCGCCTCGAGATCGGCGTCGTCGAACACGATGAACGGCGCGTTGCCGCCGAGTTCCATCACGGTCTTGAGCACCCGGTCGGCCGCCCGCTTCAACAGCACGATGCCGACCTCGGTCGACCCGGTGAACGACACCATGCGCGTGGCCGGGTGGTCGACGGCGGCGTCGAACCACGCACCCGACGACAGCGTCGGCACGATGTTGACGACACCGGCGGGAAGGCCGGCCTCGTGCAGGAGCTCACCGATCCGCAGCGCCGTCAGCGGTGTCTCGCGTGGCGGCTTGATCAC
>JBGSII010000236.1:0-9334 GCA_041742555.1 Ilumatobacteraceae bacterium | reverse complement strand
GCGCGCCAGCCGGTGCAGTGGCCAGGCGCCACGATGCGTGGCCGGATCACCGCGTCGAGATCGTCGACGGTCGGGCGGATCCGCGGCTCCATCGGGCCGCCTGCCAGGTGATAGCCGCCGAGCACGAGATCGACGGACGCGCCCGGATAGCGAGCCTTCGCGGCCAGACACGCGTTGACGATCCCGGCGTGAGAGCACGCCGACAGCACGGTGACGCCGCGTCCGCGCACCTCGGCGGCCACGAATCGCTCGTCCATGATCAAGGGGTCGGCCACGACGAGGTCGGCGCCGTCGGCACCGACGCCGAAACGGAACGAATGGTGGCCGACCAGTCCGGCCTCGTAGGACGTGGTTCGTTCGATGGCGCCGCTGCCGAGGAAGAAGCCGTCGGAGACGAGGTGGTCATCGCGACGTTGCTCGACGCTCCCGCCGGCAGCTTCCAGCGCCTCGATGCGCGGCTCCTCCGGCAACAGCACGAAGGTGCCCGCGGGCGACTGGATCCCGCGTTGATCGGGCCGGTCCGGATGGACATCGACGATCGGATCGGGGCGCCCGGAGAGACGCCTCGCGTCCGAGATCGCCCGGATCGCGCTGGGCAGGCCACCACTGTGGTCCCAGTGCCAGTGCGACAGGAACACCGTGTCGATCGAAGCGAGGTCCACGCCCAAGCGCTCGGCGTTGTCCACCCACACGTCGCCGTAGGGCCCGACGTCGAACAGCATGGTTCGCGTTTCGTCGCCGATCCGACCGGTCGCCAGGACCGAGAATCCGTGGCACGCCACGCACAGGTGGTCGAAGACGGTCACGCAGTCGTGCCCGCCATGTTGGCGAAGCGGCGCTCGCCGGGCGATGTGTGACACGACTTCGGGCAGCTGCGGGACGCCGGCGTCGACGCTGGACAGCGTGTCGGTCTCGTTGTCGACGACCACCGTCAGTCGCAGTTCGTCGAGCGGTCGAGATCTGATCGAATCGTTCACCGTGGCCTCCGTGGGGTCGTGACCAGTTGATCACGTCGTACTCGTCCGCTCGCGCTCGCGGATGCTTGTCGATCTACCTACTGGTCGGTAGGCTGGCGTCCGAGCCACGAGGAGGGCCATGTCCGACACCGCCACCCGCACGATCAGTGCTCGACGCGCCGACGCGATGATCGAGACGCCGACCGGCCTGAAGCCGGTGCTCGACGTCATCCCGGAGCGCTGTTACGAACGTTCGACCACTCGGGGTCTCCTGCTGTTCACCCGCGACGTGGTGATCTTCGGGCTCGCGGTCTGGGGACTGCTGTCGACCAACAACCCGCTGCTCCTGGTCCCGTTGTGGCTGCTCGCCGGGATCTCCGTCGCCGGACTGTTCGTCATCGGCCACGACGCCGCCCACGAGGCACTGTTCGACTCCAAGCGCCTCAACGCCGTCGTCGCTCGGCTGTCGATGCTGCCATCGTTGCACGCGGTCGAGGTCTGGGTCTTCGGACACAACCGGGTGCACCACGGCCACACGCTCAAGCAGGGGCTCGACTTCGTGTGGCACCCGTTGACCATCGAGCAGTACGAACAACTCGGGCGCTTCGCCAAGATGCGCCACCGGTTCGAGTGGGGGCCCTTCGGCGCCGGCGCGTACTACCTGCGTGAGGTGTGGTGGAACAAGATGGTGCGGTTCACGCCGCCGGCGCGTTGGGCCCGCCAGATGCGCCGAGACCAGGCGCTGGTGGCGTTGTACGCACTCAGCGCCCTCGCTGCGCTGATCGCACTCGACGGTGTCGGCGGCATCTGGCAGTGGGCCAAGGTCGTCGTGGTCCCCTTCCTGCTGTTCTGCCAGACGATCGGCTGGGTCGTTCACGTCCACCACATCTCACCGACCATCCGGTGGTGGCCACGCCGCGAGTGGAACCGCTTCCGGGGACACGTCGAAGGCACCACGATCCTGTGGGGCCCGCCGGGCTGGGACTTCTTCGTCCACTGGATCATGGTGCACCTCCCCCACCACGTCGACATGCGCATCCCGTGCTATCGCCTGCCCGAAGCCGCTCGGGCGATCACCGACGCGTTCCCCGATCAGGTCGACGAGCGCAAGATCCGAGTCCGCGACTACCTCGCATCGACGAAGGCGTGCAAGCTCCACGACTTCGAGACCGGGACCTGGCACCCCTACCCGGCCTGACGCTCACCGCCAGGCGACAGGAGTTCAACGCAGCAGTGCGTTGGCCTCGCGCTTCGCCTTGGTCAACTCGACGCGTTGCGGGTGTGCCTTGTAGAACGGATCGAGTGGGTAGCAGCCCGACACGAGGCCGTTTCGTGGCGCGGTGGTGCAGTCGCTGAACGTGCGACAGACGAGGCCTCGTTGGAGGGGGCGACCTGCCAACCCGTCGCTGGCGAGCATCGGGTAGGACAGGATCATCCGACCGAGGCCGACCATCGTGGCACCACCGGCACCGACGACCGCCTGGCCCACGTGCGCCAGCCAGTCCTGGACGTAGGAGTACCCCGAACCGACGATCGCAAGGTCGGGGTGCGCAGCGGTGAGTTCGGCGGTGACGGCCAGCTGCCGCGCCACACCCACCAGTGGATCCTCGGGGGGTTGATAGCCGTCCGAGGGCGGGAAGTAGGCAGGACGTTGCACGTGTGGGTTGTAGTACGGGCTTCCAGCGGTCGTGCTGACGAGCCCGATTCCGAGCTGCGCGAACTGATCGAGCAGCGCGTGGGTCTCGTCGAGGTCGATGCCGAGCCCGGTTCCATCACCGCCGAACGCGTAGCCGTACACCCCCGCCGTCTCGGGCTCGCCCACTCCCCCGTCTCCGGGAGCGAACGGGGCCATGTCGAAGGCCGACAGCCGGACAGCGATGGCCAGCCCCGGCGCCTGGGCGCGGATGCCGGCGACGACCGTTCGGAGGAACGCCGTGCGGCCGGCGAGGTCGCCGCCATAGCGACCCTCGCGGCCGTAGCCGGTGAGGAGTTCGTGGAGCAGGTAGCCATGGCAGTGCTTGACGTCGACGAAGTCGAATCCGGCCTGGTGCGCCAGCACGGCGGCGGCGACGTAGTCCTCGGCGAGTGCGTCGAGCTCGTCATCGGTCAACACCGCCGAGGCACCGACCCCGACGCGCCGGTCGAGCCACGGGTGCTCGTACACCGTCCTGGGAGCCGGCATCCCCTCGGGGCGCGACCATCGACCGGAGTGTGTGAGCTGCAACCCCGTCACCTGCGCCGGGTCGAGCAAGGCGCGGAGCTCGGCGATCTCGTCCACCGTGCGGTGGTCGAGGATCAGCTGGTTCGGATTGGCCCGTCCATCGGCACGGACCGCCGTCGCCTCGCCCCAGACGAGACCACAGCCACTCGCACCGAAACGCTGCCAGCGGCGACGCACGAGGTCGGTCGGTCGGCCATCGTTGGTGCCGTCCCACCCCTCCATCGGCAGCACCGCGAGTCGGTTGGGCGTCTCGATGCCCCCGGCGGATCCGTCGACGATCTGCGCCGGCTGTGCCAGCGCACCGCTCGGATCGAACTCGTCGTCGATCGGGAGCTCGATCCCGAGTGTGGCGCAGTGGTCACGGAACGCGGCGACAGTGTCCAGCTTCCTCACCTGGGTCCATCGACTGGTCACGTCCGATCCCTTCCGATCAGGTCGTCCAGCCGATCGGCGATGTCCGCGAGCACGGACCGATCCGAGTCGGGGCGCTGCGGCGCTCCACGCGGGGTGGTGCTCGACGAGGCCCAGCCGCGCAGCTCGAACCACATCGCCGCGTCGTGGCGGTACCCGGGGACCGGTGCCCGGAACGCGAAGTGCCCGAGATACTGCAGCAGGTCGTTGAGTTCGTGGAAGCGGACGTCGCCGATTGCCCACATCCGGTCTCGGGCGGCGAACGCGTCGGGCGCGAAGGTCGAGAGCCCGAGCAGGTAGTCCGATCCGTAGATCACCATGTCGATCGCCAGGTCGTTGCCGGTCAACACGCGGAAATCGGGCCTGACCCGATCGCGGACGGCGAGGCGGTCCCATTCGAGCTGCCGGCTCAGCGACGAGTGCTTCGCGCCGATGCACGAGGCGATCCCGAGCATCGCCTCGTACGCGTCGAGCGATGGGATGCGGCCGTACGGAACGAACATCGGCCCGAGTTCGAACCCGATGAACCGCTCGACGCGGTTGCCGATCTCGGCGAGGGCGTCGACCCATCCCTCGTCGTCGAGCCCGTTCAGGCCGAACGACGGGAAGATCACCGGAGTCCCACCGCGCGCGGTGATCGACTCGCAGGCGACGAGGTAGGCGTCCAGGTCGAAGGGGGCGCCAGGACCGTCGGCGACGAAGGCACCAGCGACGAAGTCGCCGCCGGTCACCGTCGCCGCACGATCGAGGACCTCCGACGTGTCGTGCTCGCCCAGCAGTTGGACGTACCCGGTGTCCATGTTCACCGCGGGCGTGAGGCCCGCCGCGTGGGTGCGAGCGATGTGCGCCTCGGTCGCTGCCCAGTCGATCTCCCCCTCGATCGTGAACGGCAGGAGCACAGCCGACATGCCCGTGATGGTGCGGCCAGGTCGAATTCGCGACAGAACGTCGGACTCCGCCAGGGACGAGGCCGGTCGCGCCTCGGATCGGGTCATGTCGCCCCTCGAGAATTGCTGCACATTGACTTGCGTCGATCCCTCTCGCTCATCAGCGCCATTCGAGTGCACCTCGCTGGTGGATGCAAGGACATCGTGTGGGTGTCCCTGGCGCGGTCGTGTCATGATGCGCGAATGTCCAGCGAACCAGCGCACGAACGGTACCGACAGGCAGCGAAGATCCTCCACGACGTTGCCAAGCCGATGCGGGTGCTCTCCGCGCTCGCATGGCCGGGCGAGTTGCGCGCGGAGTTCCTGGCCAGCGGCGCCGACAGGCTCCCCGAACCGACCTACAGCCTGATCGATCCGACGCCCGTGATCGACGGCGTCGACGCCGCCCGACGACTCCTGCGCCCGGGCAACGTCGTCGACGACTGGCTCGATCGGGAGGCGAGCTCGATCGAGTCGACGGCGTTGATGCTCGCGTCGCTGGGTACTCCGGCCTTTCATGCCTACAGCCGCCGGCTGTACGGGGTTCCGAGTCAACCGCTGCGCTACGACCCGACAACTCCCCTCGATCTCGCCCGAAGGGTGCACCAGGCGATCGACGACCTGCAAGAGGCGGCACTGCTTCGCCCGGTGCCGCGTACCCGCACCGGTGACGAGGTCGCCGCCTTCATCGAGCAAGCCGTCAAGGATCACTTCGGCGACGCCGCTCCCGAAGTACTGCTCGTCGACGAACTCTCGGCGAACGCCGTGGCATCCACCAGCAGGATCAAGATTCGCCGCGACGCCAAGTTCACGGCGAAGGACTCCGCCCAGCTCTTGAACCACGAGGCGTTCATCCACGTCGCCACCGGCCTGAACGGACGGGCGCAGACCGACATTCCCATCCTCGCGATCGGCCACCCGGGCACGACCAGGACCCAGGAGGGCCTGGCCGTCTACTCCGAGTACGTGTCCGGCACACTCGGCATGGACCGCCTACGCCGGCTGGCGGACCGGATCCTCGCCGTGCAGATGGTGATCGACGGCGCCGACTTCATCGAGCTGTACCGGTGGTTCCGCGAGCGCGCCGAACCAGAGCAGGCGTTCGAATCGACCCGCCGGATCTTCCGTGGCGCACCGATGACGGGCGGCGCGCCGTTCACCAAGGATTGCGCCTATCTGTCGGGCTACCTGTCGGTCGCGACGTTCATCCGTGCCGCATTCCGCGCAGGGCGCGCCGACACGATCGGGCTGCTCTTCGCCGGCAAGCTCGACCTGTTCGCGATCCCGGCGCTGGGCGAACTCCGCAGGCAGGGTCTCGTCAGACCGGCGCTCTTCGCCCCCCCGTGGGCAACCGACCCCGGATGGATCCTGAGCCACCTGACGCTGATGACCTTCATGGCCGACATCGACCTGTCCGCGGTGACCGACGCCATCTCCGATGTGCTCGAGCAGTGCCCTCGAATCGACGTTCAGCTCCCCGAATCCGACGGCGGCTGAGCGCGCTCGGCTCCGGTCAGCGGCGCGGGGTCTCGCGCAGGTGCTTGTTGTTTCGCGGTTCGGACTTCGTCTTCACGTCGTTGAGTTGGCGGATCATCTCGTCGCGCACCTCGTTGAGCGCCCGGTCGAGATCGGTGTTCGACGAGGTCGCCACGAGCGGATCGTGCCGATCGATCTTGACGTCGAGCGTCACGTGCTGGCTCTTGGTGTCGCGGTCCTTCACGAACAGCTCCATCGCGACGGTCCCGGCATCGAATGAACGCAGGCGTGCATCGAGCTTCGACCAATGGTCGACGAGCTTGTCGATGTCGGCCTGATGCAGGTCGCCGTGCACGGTGAGACTGTCGGCCACGGTGGCCGGATGCTGGTTCGTCATCACTTCTCCTTCGAAGCGGTGGGCAGAACGCCCGTCCTCTGACTCCATTCAATCCGATCGCACCGGAATCGACCCAACCGCTCAGGGTTCTCTGGCGACGGCTGGTCCGGGCAGCGTCACCTGCAGCATCTCGAAGTCCGCGGACCAATCGCACCATGCCCATCGGGTCCCCGGCGGGAACGCAACAGCGTCACGTGCCCCGAGGCGCACCGGGGAACGGTCGTCGAGCACGAGTTCGGCCGAGCCCGCGATGCCGACCGAGAGCACGAACTCGCCATGATGCGTCAACGTGCCCACCGAGTTGCGGTCCTGGCCGTTGCGCCACACGGCGCCCGCCTCGATCACCTCGGCACCGGCGAGACCACCAGTCGCCGCAGCGATGCCCGTGTCGCGAACACGGAGTCCGTCGATGAGCCACGCATGGCGCGCCGCATCGGCGGCGACGTGCCGGACGAATCGCTGCCCGCCGAACACACGATCCGGCGACACCGACGCTGTCGGCAGGGCGATGTCGTGCTCGACGAAGGTGTCGTGTTCGGCCGGGCAGCCGATCTCGATCACCTCGAGCCCTGGCGAACTCGCCAGCACCCGGTGGCGGATCTCCGGGGGCTGGAGCACACAGTCGCCCGCCTCGAGCCGGAACGGTTCGCCCTGGTCCTCGTAGACGACGTCGACCCAACCCTTGGCGCAGAAGATCATCTGGAATCGGATCCGGTGGAAGTGCACGTAATCCGGGACCGGCCCCCCATCCGTGATCCGAATGTGCGACGCGATGAACCTCCCACCCCATCGATCGGGAAGCAGGTCGCGGTACTGCATACCGGCTCGCCCGACGCCGAACTCCCCGGTGGCGCTGACGATCGAGAGCGACGGCATCGATGGCGGCACGTCCAGAGCTCGCGTGTCGGGCCGGAACTCCACCGTGGTTCCGTTGGGGGCGGTGACCGTGTCGACCACCGTTCTCCCTGGTTCCGTGATCATCAGCGAGATCGGATCGTCGACATCGGCGCGCCGGAGGCACAGGCGCGCGTCTCGGACGCGGATCATCACCTCTCGCGGCGAATCGGCCGGCGTGATGCTCTCGACGAGGCCGCCGCACTGCTCGACGAAGAACGCCGTCATCTCGTCGAGATCACGACACCCGACGATCGTCGTCACCCCCATCGTTCAGCCCAGGTCGTGGGGCCCGGCGCCGAGGTAGCCGCGCCCGGCACGGATCGATTCGCCCCATGGCGTGAGGATGTCGAACAGTTCCCCGATGTCGGGACCGAGCGCGTCCAGTGCTGGTCGCATCTGTTCGTCGGTCGCCACCTCGAGTTGCTCGCGGGCGTGGCGTCCCGCCTGAGACAGGTGGACGTCGGCTCCGACGCCGTCGAGGTACCCGTGGTCGCGGAGGTGGTGTTCGGAGGCATCGAACTCCTCCGCAGTCCACCCCCGGGTGCGGCTGTAACTGCGCGTCGGCATTCCCCAGTACAACTCGGTGAGCATGCCGATGTCCGTGGCGGTGAGTCCCGCTGCCACCCATGCAGCGTTGTGACAGTCGCCGCGGTACTCACGCAACAGGTCGCCCGTGTGCCAGAGCGCCGCGAGTGGATCCTCGGGAACGGGGAGCGCCGCGATCCCAGCCGCCATGGGCCTGCCGTTGATCGGGAGTGGCGCGGCCGCTCGGCGCAGCAGCTCGAGTGCCCGGTCGGTCCCATCGGGATGATCGCCGAGCAGGCGCCGGAGCTGAGCGACGGCACCGTCGGCCCGCGCGGCGCGGATCGTCGCTGCGTCGGTCCGGGTCCACGCGAGCTCGACGAGCGGAACGACGATTGCTGCGCTGAACACGGCGAATGCGGCGGCGATGACCTCACCCGGAACCTGGCCCATCACGCTCCCCCGGCTCGCGAAGTAGGCAGGGCCGTCGGGAAGCGCGACGCCGTCGGCATCGCCGCTGCTCGGATCGAACCCGAGCTCGACATAGTTCGCGTGACACTCGGGCGAGAAGTAGACCTGCCCGATCACCGGTTCGAGCACCGAGCCGAGTTGACGGGCGAGCTGTGACGTCGTCGAGATCTGCACGAGCAGACGGTACGCGCTCGGCGGGAGAGCCGATGTACCGGACGAAGTACCGTTAGCGGATGGCAACCCGCACCGTCGTCCTCGTCCACGGCAACCCCGAGACCGCCGCGATCTGGCGTCCGCTGACCGAATCGCTCGCTGCACGCGGCCGAGGCGACGTCGTCGCGCTGTCACCACCGGGCTTCGGCGCGCCGGTCCCCGATGGATTCGATCCGACGATGGACAACTACGCAGACTGGCTCGTCGGAGAACTCGACACCCTGCGAGCGACCGGAACCGAGATCGACCTGGTCGGACACGACTGGGGCGCCGGGCACGTGTTCGGAGCCCTCGCCCGCCGCAGCGACCTCGTGCGGACGTGGGCAGCTGACGTCGCCGGGCTCCTGCACAGCGACTACGTGTGGCACGATGCCGCCCAGGCCTGGCAGACACCGGACATCGGCGAGCAGGTCGTCGCCATGATGACCGGCGTCAGCCACGACGAGAAGGTGGCCATGTTCACCGGACTCGGGCTCCCGGAGCGTCTCGCCGACGAGCTGGCAGTCGCCGCCGACGACGACATGGGCCGATGCATTCTCCGCCTCTACCGCACCGGCGCCCAGCCGGCTGTGGGGCAACTCGGCGATCGTCTGGCGACGATGGAGCTCCCGCCGGGGCTCGTCATTCGTGCGGAGCTCGACCCGTATGTCTCGGCCGACCTGGGTTCGGCCGTCGCCGCCCGACTCGGCGCCGAGGTCCTCCGGCTCGATGGCCGTGGCCATTGGTGGATGGTCGACGACGTCGATCCCGTCGCCGACTCACTCATCGCGTTCTGGTCATCGCACTGACCGAACTGTCATGCGGTGCCGGGTCAAACGTGACAGTTGCGATTCGCAACTGTCAC
>JBGSII010000235.1:0-3472 GCA_041742555.1 Ilumatobacteraceae bacterium | reverse complement strand
CGGCCAGCGCGAGCGCCAGCGTGGGTGCGTCCATTCGTCGGGCACCGTCGACGCGGGCTCCCGTCCCGTCCGGTTCGGCCTCGGTTCGTTCGGCGCACATGCGAGTCTCCTTTCGCCGGCTCCGACGAAGGCGTCTCCATCGGGCTGCGGGAGGAGTGGGTGGTCGGTGGCGAGACTGGGAACGCTCGCGTATCCACGATTCGTCGTCACCGAAGGAGTAAGAACTGTGGATCGTTCTGCTGTACCTGTTTCTGGTCTGGACGCTGCTCGGGGTGATGACGGTGGGATTTCTCCACGCAGCCAAGACGCTCGTTCGGGCGTCAGCGCGTGCCGCGGGCACGGCACCGGGGTGCTCGAGTGGCCACGAGCCAACTTCGGCTCGGTCATGGGACAACGGCGTTGCGGCGCAGCCTGGATCGGGGCACGCCGCGTGGCCCGCTCCGGTCGCGGCCCCGCCCGCGCTCGCGCGAAGTACTCCACGATCTGGCGTCAGCTGACTCGACGGCCGCGAGTTCCCGCACCCACGAGCCACGCCTGGCCAGGGGGTAGGGTCGGCCCTGTGAGGATCTCGGAGCGGGTCGACAACGCCGTGCGCGCCATGGCTGAGCTGGCCGCTGCCGACGGTTCGACCGCCAAGGCCGAGGTGATCGCCAACAGCCAGGGCATCTCGCTGAAGTTCCTGCTCGACATCTTCCGCGACCTGAAACGCGGCGAACTCGTGCGCTCGAAGCGAGGTCCGGACGGTGGATTCACGCTGTCACGTCCGCCCGAGGACATCTCGCTGGCCGACATCTTCCGGGCGGTCGACGGTCCGCTGGCCGATGTACACGACGAGAGCCTGCGCGACTTGCACTACGACGGTCCCGCTGCGGGGCTGCCGGAGGTGTGGATGGCGGTCAGGGGAAGTCTGCGACGCGTGCTCGAGACGGTCACGCTCGCGGACCTGGTCGCTGGCACACTGCCATCAGAGGTGGCCGACCTGGTCGACGAGTATCGCCGAAGCACCGAGGAGCGACATCGGCAGCGGACTTGACGTCGGGTGCAGTCAGTCGGTCACCGGGAGAGGGGCGAGATCTCGCTCCCATCCGATTTGGTCGTTCAGTTGGCTGAGGCTGGTTGCCGACCGTTCGCCCGTGCTCGAACGGTGGTGGACAGGATCACGTGCGAGTACCTGATCGGCTGCGAGCCGGCCCGGCGATCTACGGTGGGAGCGTGATCATCAGCCACCGCCACAAGTTCATCTTCCTCAAGTCTCGGAAGACTGCAGGCACGAGTGTCGAGATTGCGCTCTCGCGGCTTTGCGGTCCCGATGATGTGCTGACGCAGGTCAGCGCAGACGACGCTCGAGCCAGAGTGGAGTTCTCGGGTCGTGACGCACAGAACTTCGTAGTGCCACTCCGTTACTCCTTTCCCGCGTTGCGCACCCTCCGACGGCCTCAGCGGCCACGTTACTTCAATCACATGCCGGCTGAACTCGTCTCGCGAACTGTTCCCGACGACGTCTGGGATGGCTACTTCAAGTTCTCGATCGAGCGCAACCCGTACGACCGCACAATCAGTATGTACCACTGGAGAACTCGATCCGACCCCGATCGTCCGCCGCTCGACGAATGGCTGCGGTCAGCCAAGAACCTCCGGAATTGGCCCATCTACGCCATTGGCGATCAGGTCGTTGCCGACTTCGTCATCGACTACGACCACCTGTCCGAGGGCTTGAGCGAGGTCTCTAATCGCATCGGTGTGGAGATCACCATGCCGGAGCGGAAGGCCAAGGGCACCTACCGAGAAGATCGGCGCCCTCCGAGCGAGGTCCTCGATACCGCGACGGTCGAATTCATCGAGGCGCTGTGCGCTGACGAGATCCGCCATTTCGGCTACCAGTTGACGTGAGGCCGAGCCGGTCGTGTTGCCCCGAGTTCTCAGCTGCCGTGAGTCAGCACGTACTCGTTGTAGCGTCGTCCGGCCAGGCCGGTGACGAGTCCGGCGCCGAACGCAATCTTCTCGAGTCCTCTGACCAGAGCCGCTCGGCCGTGCATGACGGCCGAGAGGACGAGCGCTGCGCCCACGATTGCCGAGCGCATCGCTTTGCCGACTCGACGAACGCTCGGCCACCAACGAGGATTTCGAAGGCGGAGTGACAGGCTCAGCGTCTGGCCCCGTCGATACTGTCTCCGGATCAGCCAGCGGCTGTTGACCCTGCTGGCTGGGATCGTCTCGTGCACGTGCGCATGATCACTCCAGTGGATGGAGTACCCAGCCTCACGGAGTTCGGCGAAGAAGTGTGTGTCTTCGCCGCCGGAGAGGCCGAATCTTGGATCGAACGGGCTCGGCCGACCATCGAAGACGGATCGGGCGAGGAGCACCTGTGACGTCGTGGCCCACAGGATCCTCTCGTTGTGTCCGAATCGTGGTCGGTCGAAGAATCCTCCGTCGAGAACCCACTGTGGGGGATGCTCGTCGAATTCGGGGAACACCGGGCCGGTGACCACATCCGCGTTCGTCGCCGACTGTGTCGCCATCAGCTGGACGAGCCAGTCTGGCTCCGGCCATTCGTCGTCGTCGATGAAACACACGAAGTCGGCCTGGCGATGCAACGCACCGGTGACTGCGGTGTTCCGACCGGCACAGATGCCGCGGGTCGGCTCCACCAGATACTCGATGTCGATCACCGCCGATCGGCGGAAGGACTCGACGACGAGGCGACCCGACGCGGCGGGGTCGTTGTCGACGATCAGAGCGAAGACTTCGGTGGAATCGGGGAGCTCGAGGGCATCAAGGCCCTCGAGCAGTCGACGGAGGCCGAGCGGGCGAAGATAGGTGAGCGCACAGATAGCAACTCTCATGGTTCTGTGTTCAGGAGGGTGCTGAGCCGTGAGGTACTTGTCGGACTCGCCCCCAGCACAGCCCTAGGCTACCAGCGCTCGGACGACTGCCCAATGGAGTCACGACGGCTGGACGATGACCTCGCGCCAGGGACTCCAGTGGCGGCCCGCGATCATCTTGACCTGGACCACGTACGACGTGTTCGGATCGAGTCCGTTGACCGTTATCGACGATGCCGTGCCCTGCTTGGTCCAGGTCCACCAGCGCGAGTCGACCGGACGGTACTTGGCCTGGTACCGCTTGGCGTCGGGATGGAACCACGACGCCTGGAGCGTTCCGTCCCGGAGCGCAAGCTCGATGCCTGCCAGCGTCTCGGTGGGCTCGAGATCGACGGTCCTCGACGACGGCACCGCAGTTGGCCGGGATGGTGGCGCGGTTACCGGTGGGACAACCTGTGTCGGAAGTGGTGACGGCGGGACGGTCGGGGTTCGAGACGGCGCTGTGACGGGTATGAGTCCCGCGGAGTGGTGGGGTTCGCGTGACGCGTTCCCTGGTGGCGGTCAGTCGCCGGGCTCGAGCTCGGCGGTGACAGCGGGGTCAGTATCGCGCGGCGTGTAGAGCTTCGCCATAGAGGCTTCGGAGAAGTACC
>JBGSII010000234.1:0-9482 GCA_041742555.1 Ilumatobacteraceae bacterium | reverse complement strand
GGAGCCCTCGCCGGGCCGACGAGCTCGCTGCTCGACCTGTCGCTGCCCGGCCTCGACCCGGCGGTGTGGGCAGCGGGTCCGGCCGGCCCGAACGATGGTGTGCTGATCGTCATCGGGATGTTCGGCGGCAACGATGGCCTCAACACCGTGGTGCCGATCAACGACCAGCAGTACTACGGCCAACATCGCAGCCTGGCGATCCGCCCGGAGAACACGTTGCCGATCGACGCCACCACCGGGCTCAACCCCGAGCTCACGGCGTTCAAACAGTTCTGGGATGCCGGCCAGCTCGCGATCGTCGAGGGCATCGGCTATCCCGACCCGGACCTCAGCCACTTCAATTCGATGGCGAAATGGATGGCAGGCAGCCCGACGGGCATCCCGACGTCGGGCTGGCTCGGCCGCTGGCTCGACGGACATCTCGGCGGCGGCAAGGACCTCTACGCAGCTGCAGAGATCGGTCAGTCCATCCCGCTGCACCTCGTCGGTCGAACCCAGCGTGGCACCGCCGTTCCCGCTGGTCGACCTGCGTTCGGAGCCTCGTCGAACTCCAACGATCGAAACATCTACGCGGCGCTCCGCCGCCTCGGTGCCGGTGACTTGGCGACCTGGCGCGGCAAGGTCGGCGGTGCAATGATCGACCAGCTCGATCTCGCGACGACGCTCGCGCCACTGATTCCGCCGGACGATCAGCTGTCCGATGTCCCACTGGTCGCCGAGATGGAGGTGATGGCTCGCCTGGTCAACGCGAACCTCGGCCTTCGAGTCCTCAGCGTCGGGTGGGGCGACTTCGACAGCCACGCCGGCCAACCCGACCAGCACCCGGCCCGGATGCGCGAGCTCAATGCAGCCGTGCTCCGATTCTTCCAGGTGCTGTCGCCGGTCTGGTCGAGCCGTGTCACGATCATGACGTTCTCCGAGTTCGGTCGAACGAGCTGGAGCAATGACGGGGCGGGCACCGACCACGGCACGAGCGCCCCGCATTTCGTGCTCGGCGCCAACGTCCGTGGCGGCCGGTACGGGCAGCGCCCGTCACTCGCGGGACTGCAGCGGTGGGATCGCATGCCGTATCACGTCGACTTCCGCGACTATTACGGCAGCCTGATCGACGGGTGGCTCGGCGGCGGAGCCTCCGACGTCCTCGGCGGTCGCACGATCCAGAACCTCGGTTTGTTCGCGCGGTCTCCCGGAACCGTCCCACCATTGCCGCCCGGCGGCCCGGGACTCGGTGGATCGGGTGGTCCTCCGCCTGTCAGCGGCGCGACGGCCGCGGGCGATTTCGTGGCGCTCGCTCCGGCTCGAGTCCGAGACACCCGAGACGGCACCGGTGGCCCGAAGGGCCCGATCGGGCACGGCAAGACGCTCCGAGTGCAGGTCGCCGGCCGAGGGGGCGTTCCGGCGACCGGCGTGCTCGCGGTCGCACTCAACGTCACGTCGGTCGACGCGACCCACCATGGATACTTCAGCGTGTTCCCTTCGAACGCACCGGTCACCGGATCCTCGAGCCTGAACCCCTGCCCCGGGCGGCCGGTGCCGAACATGGCGATCGTCGGTGTCGGACCCGACGGCTGCATCGGGGTCTACAACGCGTTCGGCACCGCGCACTGTGTGGTCGACGTGATGGGTTACGTGCAGGAGAAGACGTCCACGCGCCTCACGGCACTCGTGCCCGACAGGGTGCTGGACACCAGAACCGGAAACGGGGCGCCGGCACGACGTCTTCGTGGGGGCCGGGTCATCGACGTCGTCATCGCCGGACGCGGTGGCGTGCCGGCGAGCGGTGCCGATTCGGTCGTGCTCAATCTCGCAGCGGTCGCACCCAGTGGTGCCGGCTTCGTGTCGGTCTGGCCGAAGGGTCAGCCCCGACCGCGGATCTCGAACCTCAACTACGACGCGGGCCGCAACGTCCCGAACATGGTGGTGTGCAAGCTGGGAACGGGTGGAGCCGTCAGCTTGTACGTCTCGGGTGGCGAGCTGGATCTGATCGCCGACGTGGTCGGATGTTTCAGCTCGTCCGGTGCGCGGATCGTTGCAGTCACCCCGACGCGCCTGCTCGACACCCGGACCGGCCTGGGAGCCCGCAAAGGGGTGGTCCGGGGAGGGTCCGAGATCGATCTCGCCGTCGCCGGCGCTCGCGGGATCCCGACGAATGCACGGGCGGTGGTGTTGAACGTGACTGCCACGGACTCCTCGTCCGACACGTTCGTGACGGTGTATCCGAACGGGGTCGGCCGTCCGAACACGTCGAGTCTCAACGTGATGGCCCGTGACACGATTGCCAATCTCGTCATCGCCAAGGTCGGCTCGAACGGCAAGGTGCGGCTCTACAACCGTGCGGGCACGGTCAACCTGCTCGCGGATGTCACCGGCTACTTCCTCTGACCGCGCAACATTGCGCCGATAGGTTCGCACCGATGACTGACGAGGTGCAGCGGGGTGGATCGGCCGAGGATCGGCACAGTCGGCTGCTCGGGATCAAGCTGCGAGCACTCGTGGCCGAGCATCTCGGGCGCACCGTCGATTCCGAACCCGAGGGATTTCCCCGAGGCGCGGCACTCGACGACGACGGCGTCGCATGGGTTCTGGTCGACGGACCGGCGGCGAGGTCGCTCGGCCCAGCGCTCGCGTGGTCGATCAGGCGACACGCGACGTCGCTGCACCTGATCGTCGAGCACGACACCGGATTGCTCGCCCGCCGGGCACAACAGCTCGACTTCCCGGTCACCGTCTGGTACCCGCAGGAGCGCGTCCTCCTGCCCGTCGTGGCCGAACCGCTCGCCCCGCCGGCCGAGCCGCGGCCTGAGCATCTCGAACTCGTTGCCGTCATCGAGTTGGCCGGGGCGACCCCGAATGTCGAACATGGTGTGGTCGTCGGCGAAGTACGCGGGCTCGAGGTGTGCCGGGTCGTCGACACGCCGACGGTCGGACATTTTGCTGAGCTCGGTGACATCGACATCGAGCCTCCGATCGACGCGCCGAGTGCTGATGGCGTGCTGCTCGAAGTCGGCGTCGGGGCGAACGACCGCGAGGCGTTCCGCCTGCTGCACGGCGACATCCCGACGGTCGACGCGCTCGCCGCCGTCGTCGATTCCGTGCTCGCTCATCGCTCGTCCGAGGCGCCACAGCACCCGCTCAACCGCCTCGGCCAGGAACGTGCCCTCCGGTGGCGGCTCGGGCAGGAACCATCACTGATCGGCATGGTCGACGTGGCGCCGGCCGAGCCGCCACAGCCTCGCCCGAACCTCAAAGATCCGACTCCGTGTGTCGCACGTGGTGTCGACGCGCAGGGACGGGTCTCGACGGTGGTCTGTTCGGTCGGTGTCGATGTCGACCTCGTCGGATTCGTCGCGGACGTCCAGCAGATGTCGGAAGCTCCGATCATCGTGGTGTTGCGCACCCGCGATGCGATTCCGCTCACCCGAGAACTGCTCGGCCTCCTCGCTGCTGCGGTGGACGTCCGCACCGTCTGACACGTGCCGTCGAGACGGCGTCGTTCGCTCGGCCAGTAACCTCCAGTCGCCATGCTCGACCGCCTCCGCCACGTCGTCGACGAGTACGACACGCTCGAGCAGCAACTCTCCGACCCGGAGGTGCTCGCGAATTCCGGCGAGGTGCGCCGGCTGTCGAAGCGCTACAGCGAGCTCGGCCCGATCGTCGAGGCCTATCGTCGCCAGCGTTCGCGACGTGCTGACGCCGAAGCGGCCCGTGAGATGCTCGTCGGGGCATCGGGTGCCGAACGAGACATGCTCGTTGCCGAGATCGACGCCGCGACCGCCGAGGCCGAATCGATCGAGGACGAACTCCGCGAACTGATGCTTCCTGCCGATCCCCACGACGGCAAGCACGTGATCATGGAGATCCGCGGCGCCGAGGGTGGGGAAGAGGCGAACCTGTTCGCGCGTGACCTCTACGAGATGTACCTCGCCTACGCGGCGTCGCAGGGCTGGAAGGTCGAGACGCTCTCGTCGTCGTCGAGCGAGATGGGCGGGCTGAACGACGTGACCTTCGAGGTGCGAGGTGAGACCGCCTGGCGGAACCTGAAGTTCGAAGGTGGCCCGCATCGTGTGCAACGGGTCCCGGCCACCGAGAGCCAGGGGCGGATCCACACCTCGTCGGCGACCGTGACGGTGCTCCCCGAGGTCGACGAGATCGACGTCCACATCGATGAGCGCGACCTCGAGGTCGACGTGTTCCGAGCGAGCGGCCCAGGTGGTCAGAGCGTCAACACGACCGATTCCGCGGTTCGCATCACCCATCGTCCGACCGGCGTCGTCGTGTCGATGCAGGACGAGCGGTCGCAGCTCCAGAACAAGGCGCGGGCGATGGTCGTCCTGCGCGCCCGGTTGTTCGAGCTGGCCGAACGGGAACGCAGCGAGGAATTGTCGGCCGAGCGACGAGCGCAGGTGGGCGGCGGCGGCCGCAGCGAGAAGGTGCGGACGTACAACTACAAGGAGAATCGTGTGACCGATCACCGCATCGGTTTCACCGTGTACCGCTTGTCGGCGATCCTCGGAGGTGATCTCCAGGTCGTGATCGATGCATTGCAGGCCGACGAGCGAGCCCGCCTGCTCGCTGAGGGCGAATGAGCGAGCGGTCCGACGACACGATCACGTGGCGGCAGCTGTGGAGCGAGACCGCCGACGTCATCGGAGACCGGACGCGAGCGAAATGGATCTGCGAGGTCGCGTCGGCGAGCGTGGACGGCGACGACTTCCTCGCTCGGCTGGATGAGACGGCCACGATCCGAATGGTGTCGCACCTCGACTCGATGGTGGCGCGGTATCGCACCGGCGAGCCGCTGCAGTACGTGTTGGGAGCGTGGGCATTTCGCCACATCACCCTCACCGTCGACCCTCGAGTGTTGATTCCTCGGCCGGAGACCGAAGTCGTTGCGGGGTTGGCGATCGAGGTGGCAGCGCAGTGTGGGCCGCCACGTGTCGTGGCCGATCTCGGCACGGGGTCGGGTGCCATCGGGTTGTCGATGGCCTACGAGTTGCCTCGGTCGGGCACTCAGGTGTGGCTCACCGACGTGAGCGTCGACGCGATCGACGTCGCCCGGGCGAATCTCGCGGGCATCGGCCCGGCCGCGGCCAACGTGCGCATCGCTCATGGCTCATGGTTCGAAGCGCTGCCCGCCGACATGCAGTTCGACGTCATCGTGTCGAACCCGCCGTACGTGGCGATCGGGTCGCCGGATCTCGATGCGGCAGTCGATGCGTGGGAGCCGGCGGGCGCCCTCTTCGCCGGCGACGACGGCCTTGCCGACATCCGGATTCTCGCCGCCGGTGCTCCAGGCCGATTGCGGCCCGGCGGTGCGTTGGTGCTCGAGATCGGCGCCGACCAGGGTGGTGCGGTCGAGTCCATCCTGCGGCACGCTGGGCTCGTCGACGTCGAAATTCGACGTGATCTCAGCGACCGCGACCGCATCGCCGTCGGCCGCCGCGCCTCCTGAACCCGGCGCCGCGAGCCCGGGTCACCCGGAACGACGCAGGTTCACGATGCGCTCGCGGCGGGGGCGATCGTCGAGAGTGACCGCTCGAGGAAGTCGAGCTGGTGCAACAGCAGGTTCTCGGCGACGTCCTCCTGCGGCGTCATGTGTGTCACTCCCACGAGGGGGAGGACTTCGTGGGGACGACCCGCAGCGAGCAGGGCTGCGGACAGCTGCAACGTGTGCGCGGCCACGACGTTGTCGTCGGCCAGTCCGTGGATCAGCAGCAGAGGTCGGGTCAGGTCGCCGGCCAGCGGCAGCAACGAACTGGCGTCGTACTGCTCGGCGTGGAGGGCGGGATCGCCGAGGTACCGCTCGGTGTAGTGGGTGTCGTAGAGACGCCACTCGGTGACCGGGGCTCCGGCGATCGCCGCGTGGAACACGTCGGGCCGGCGGAGCACGGCCAGCGCGGCCAGGTAGCCGCCGAAGCTCCAGCCTCGGATCGCGACACGCCCGAGGTCGAGCCCCGGTACCTGCTCGGCCACAGCGTGGAGTGCATCGATCTGGTCGTCGAGCGCAGGCGTCGCGAGGTCGCCGTGAACGGCCCGCTCCCACTCGCTGCCGCGGCCCGGCGTCCCGCGTCCGTCGGCGACGATGACGACGAAACCCTGATCGGCGAACCACTGGGATGTCAGGTACGCGTTGGACGACCGGGTGACCCGCAGCGCATGCGGGCCTCCATAGGGATCGAGCAGCACCGGCAATGGTGGCCCGTCAGGGTCGTACCCGTTCGGGAACAGCACCGCTGTGGCCAGGGAGCGATCGCCGACCGTGAGCAGCTGCACGTTCGGCGTGAGCAGCGGCGTCTCGGCGAACGAGGCGATCTCGTGATCGCCGCCGGGGGCGCGTACCACCGTCGTCGTCCCGGCCCGGTCGAGCGTCGCCGAACGAATCACCGCGGTGGCCCCACCGACGGCTGCACCATGGACGCCGGGCTGGGTGGTGATCTCCCCGAGGCCGTTCTCGTTCCACTGCACGACGTGGAGCTGGGTGGCGTCGTCGATCGGGTTCGCGGTGAACGTGATGACCGGGGCGGCCTCGGTACCGGCCGTCGCGACGATCGACCGGACCTGCAGGTCGGCCGGCGTCACCGGTTCGTCGGCGACGAGCAGACGACGGGCGCCGTCACGGTCGGCCGTCATGACCAACCGCCCGTCGGCCAGACGCGTCGGCGTGCCGGGCACCAACTCGATCCACGCGTCGTCGTAGTCGTGCGACAACACGGTGCTCTCACCCCGAGTCGGCCCGTCGGTCGTGTCGACGTCGAGCACCATGGTTCCCTGCTGGTCACGCGATTGGACCAGCAGCGTCAGACCTGCGTCGCCCCATTCGACCGCAGCGAGGTAGGGGAAGTAGTCGCGGTCCCACGCGACCTCCGTTCTCGAACCGTCGAGGTCGACCAGATGCAGCGTCACGTCCGGATTGGCAGTGCCCGTCGCCGGATATCGGATCGCTCGCGCGGGCTGGTCGGGATGCGCTGGATCGGCGATCACCCACGAGTCGACGGCGGCCTCGTCGACGCGGCACACCGCGAGCGCGGCCCCGTCGGGACTCCACCAGAAGCCACGAAAGCGCCCCATCTCCTCGGCCGCGACAAAATCTGCACTGCCCCACGAGACGGTGTTCGGCTCTGACTCGTCGTTCCCGACGAGCGCCCGCGACGAACCGTCGAGCTCCCCGACGCGCAGGGTCGCGCCGCTCACGTACGCCACGCGTCGAGCTGTCGGGTCCGGCCGCGGATCGAACACCGGGCCCTGCACTGCCAGCTCCCGCGCCTGCCCGGACAGCAGGCCACCAGCGAAGAGACGTCCTGCCAGGGCGAAGGCGACGACGGTGACATTGCGATCCGTGGCGAACGACGTGATCCCGTCGGCTCCCTCTCGGGCTCGCTCGCGTCGCGCCCGTTCAGCAGCCGGGAGTTCCCCCTCGCCGGGCTCGGCGAGCAGCGTGCGCGGATCGGCGACGAGCCGCTCGGTGCCCGACTCCACGTCGAACACCCACAGCGCGTTGACCGGGTCGCTCCCTGTGGCGCTGCGCAGGAAGACCACCCGCTTGCCATCGGGTGACACCGTGAGATTGCGAGGTTCGCCGAGCGTGAAGCGTTGCGTTCGCGCGTGCTGGCGGGGGAAGGTGTCGGTCACGTCACCACTGTAGGAAACCCGCGAAGTCAGCCGGTCACGGCTGCACGAGGATCTTCGCATGGGCATCGGGATTGCGCAGCTCCTCGAACGCTCGAGGGATGTCGTCGATCCCGACGGTGCCGGTGAGCAGCGGCGCCAGGTCGACGCGCTCGCTGGCAATCGCCTCGAGCGACGCTGCGAACTCCTCCGGGGAGTACGCCAGCACGAACTGCAGCGACAGTTCCTTGTTGATGCCGAGCATGGGGTGGATGTGGTCTTCCTGCATACAGGCGCCGACGATCAGGATCCGGCTGTTCCTGGGTGCCATCCGCATGGTGTGCTCGATCATCCCGGGAACCCCGACCGCTTCGAACACCACGAGCGGCTTGCGTCCGTCGACGCGCCGCCAGGCGTGAATCGGCGTCTCCTCGTTCGGGTCGACCACCTCGTCACAGCCGAGCCGTTCGGCGAGCGCTCGTCGAGCGGGCGAGAAGTCGGCGCCGACGATCGGGCCGATGCCCAACATCTTCATCGCTGCGATGCAGGCCAACCCGACCGGGCCGAGCCCGATCACGATCGAAGCATCGCCGGGTGCGATGCCGGACTTGGCGACGGCGTGAACCCCGACGGCCAGAGGTTCGGTCATCGCGGCCAACTCGTGGGGAAGTCCGGAGGGCACCTTGATGGCGAGCAGCTCATTGAGCGTCATGTACTCCGCGTAACCGCCCGGGTACGTGTTCGAGAATCCGATCGGGTGCAACCCCTCGGCGTCGAACACGATCGGCATCGACACGACGACGTCACCGACCGCAAGGTTCGACACGCCGGGGCCGAGTTCGACCACCTCACCACAGAACTCATGTCCCATCACCAGGTCGCCGGCGGGGTCGAACATGTTCACCCGAGGCTCGTCCGGAGACCGCGCCTCGGCGATCTCGGTGGCGAGTTCGTCGGAGAGCCGGCGCGCCTCCTCACCATGGTGGAGGAGGTGGAGATCGCTGCCGCAGATCCCACACGACAGCACCCTGGTGAGCACCTGGCCGGGACCGACGGGCGGGACCTCGATGTCATCGACGCGGAGCTGCCAGTTGGACATCACGGTCGCGCGCATCTCCCGACAGTAGGGCTGGCCCTCGTGTCCCAGCGACACGGTCACCACCCTCGGGCGGCGAGGTCAGCGGCTGAAGTGGGCGACAGCGTCGAGCAGGAGATCGAAGACCGCATCGTCGTCGACCCCGGTCAGGACGTCGCAGTTGGGATGCGTTCGAGTGCTGACGGAACGTTGGTCGATCACCGTCATCCCCCGAGTGTGTTCGCCGCATGTCTCGATCGCCACGTGTCGCGTCGCCCGCTGGAACAGCGCCGGATGGGTCACGGCGAACACGGCGAGGGGATCGTGGACCGCCGCACCGCGCATCGAGCCGGGGTCGTGGCGCGCCCGGTAGTTCTCGCTGAAGAACCTGAGCAGGTCCGCGAGCACCGCGGCGAGGGTTCCGGGCAGCGAGGAGATCGTCTCGATCCGATCCGGCGTTGCCTGGAACTGGTGTGTCACGTCGAGTCCCGCCATCACCAGCCGGCCGCCGTAGCCGAACACGATCGCTGCAGCCTCGGGGTCTGCCCACACGTTGAACTCGCTGGTCGGGGTTCGGTTGCCGAAGGTGCCACCACCCATCAGCGAGATGCCGGCGATCCGGTCGGCGATGTCGGGGGCGCAGCGCAAGGCGAGCGCGATGTTGGTCAGCGGGCCGACCGGAACGAGCCACACATCGTCGACCGTGCGGCACGTGTCGACGATGAACGCGATGGCGTCGGTGCCATCGAGCGGGGTGGTGGGCGCGGGGAGATCGGCGCCGTCGAGGCCGCTTTCGCCGTGA
>JBGSII010000233.1:0-1546 GCA_041742555.1 Ilumatobacteraceae bacterium | reverse complement strand
GCTGTCGTGTCTCGGCCGAATCGGTGTCGGGCGGCCGCCCCAGTCGGCGAGATCGAGTGCTGGCAGCCATCGGGTCAGTATGGCCCACGTCTCGGCGCCGCTGCGTCACTGGTCCCGCGGTCGGTACTGATGCGTGCGATGGGTCCGGCCACCGGCGACGAGGATCAGTTGGCCCGTCACCCACGACGCCGCGTCGGAGACCAGGTAGAGGACGGCTCCAGCGATGTCGTCGGGCCGGCCGATGCGGCCGAGCGGAATCGTGGCGGCGATCGCATCGTGCTGTCCGTCGGTGTTCAGCACCTCGGAGAACGCCTCGGTCGCGACCGGCCCCGGTGCGACGGTGTTGACCCGGATGTCCGGTGCGAGTTCGAGAGCGAGCGTCTCGGAAAGGTTGTTCATCCCGGCCTTCGCCGCGGCGTACGGGCCGGTGTACGGCGACCCCCGCATCCCGGCGCCCGAGCTGATGTTGACGATCGAGCTCCCCGGTTGCATTCGCTTCGCTGCAGCCTTGCACCCCTGGAACGCCGAGGTGAGGTTCAGTTCGAGCTGCGCCCGGAACACGTCGTCGGGCGTGTCGATCAACGTGCGGGTCGTCTTCTCGTCGGAGCCGCCGACGTTGTTGACCCAGATGTCGATGCGACCGAAACGCTCCATCGCGCGGTCGGCGAGTTCCTCCGAGAGATCGCGGATGTCGCCGGCGACGATGAGGGCGTCCTGCCCGCGCTCACGCACCCCGTCAGCGGTCACTTCGAGGTCGTCGAGCCGTCGGGCGTTCAGCACCACGTCGCATCCGGCATCGGCGAGACCCCACGCGATCGCACGCCCGATCCCTTGGCCGGAACCGGTGACCACGGCGACTCGGCCCGTGAGGTCGAACTGATCGATGAGGCTCATGCGGTGAACTCCGTACTTGCTTCGCGAGGGAGGAACTGACCGGTGCTCGCCGTGATGCCGCCGTCGACCGGGACGACGGCGCCGTTGACGAACGAGGCATCGGCCGAGGTGAGGAATGCGATCACCGCAGCGATCTCCTCGGGGCGCGCCCAGCGTTGCAGTGGGATCCGGCGGCGCAGGCTCTCGTAGACCTCGGGCATCGACGAGATGCCACTCGTCATACCGGTCTCGGTCGGGCCTGGGCAGACCGCGTTGACGGTGATCGAATCGGCGCCGAGATCGACGGCAGCTGCGCGGACCAGGTTGATCACGGCGCCCTTCGCGGTGTTGTAGGCCCACATGTTCGGATCGCCCGCGATGCCGGACGTCGATGCGGTGACCACGATGCGGCCGCCACCAGCCGCGCGCAAGACCGGAACCACGGCGCGAATGCCGACGACCACCGCTCGGACGTTGACATCGATCGCACGGTCGAACTGATCGAGCGACAACCCCAGCAGGTCACCGCTCATCGACACGCCCGCGTTGAACACTGCGGCGTCGAGGCGGCCGAACGTGTCGAGCGCCGCCGCGACTGCTGCGTCGTTGGTCGCAGCATCGGTGACGTCACCGACCACCGCCACCGCCGCATCGCCGAGGGCCACGGCCCAGT
>JBGSII010000232.1:0-17508 GCA_041742555.1 Ilumatobacteraceae bacterium | reverse complement strand
GTTCCACTACCCCGACGGCTCATGCCTCCGACCCGATGCCGTAAGCGCACAGTTCCTCCGCCGAGTCGAACGCCAAGGTCACCCCCGCCTCACCCTCCACGGCCTCCGCCACACGTGGGCGACCCTCGCGCTCGAACAAGGCATTCATCCGAGGGTTGTTCAAGAGCGACTGGGCCACTCCACGATTGCGATCACCCTTGGCATCTACAGCCACGTGGCGCCAACATTGCACGATGAGGCGGCCAAACAGATTGCGGCCAAGATCCTGCGGTCCGCCGACGGCTGAACGCAGTGGCGACTGGAGCGGCTCTGTTCATTCCACGTCGGGTCGTGGTGTGTCACCCTGACTCGGATCGTATAGCTCAAATCGACTACCGTCGAAGTGCCACATCATCATCTCGTCGTCTTCGTCAAGTGCCGCAGCGCGAATCGTGAGCGGCTCACGGAAGTACGTAGAAGCGGTCGACTTCTCATCGTCCAAGATTGGCGGATCGATAACTTCCACTACGATGATGGGTGCTCCGTACTCGGGAAGCCTGCGGTTCTTCAGGCCTTCCTTCCAGACGATTGCATCGCCTGCCTTTATCGGCGTTGGACTCGGCTGGAGATAGCTAGCGACGCGCTTACGTAGTATACTTTGCCTCTCGGGCCGAAGCATTTCGGCCTTTTTCTTCGCCGCATCAGTGGCAAGCCGGTCAAGGAGATCGCCGAATCGGCGATCCGTTGAAGCTCGTGCGAGCAATTCTTGAATTGCGTCAGAGTCATCATCGGGCGGCATCTTTACCCCTATCGCATCTTGGAATCAGACCGCGCCGCAAGTTCGCGATCACGGATATTCGGCATCTCGGCCTCTCGAGAGTCGAGAATGGCCCGATTCATGACGTCGGAGATCACACGCACGACGAACTGATCGTCAACCGCTGTTGACGCCGGACTGCGTTCATTCGAGTTCTCCACTTTGTCGAGGCGGCGTGCCAACTGATCCTGTCCGAATTGAAGTTCTTCAAGGCTCCGAGCGACGCCCGCAAGAATATCGTTCAGGCGAAGACCAGTTCTGCTCAGACTCTCTTGCCAATCGTCCAATCGCCGAACAAACGCGGTTGAATCAACACCCAGTCGGACCGCGTCGAACTGGACCACTCGGTCAAACGAAAGCAGGTCTGTCAGTCGCTTCTGTAGTGCTCGCGCGAGGAGCTGATCTTGCAGAGGCTGACTTGGATCCGCCATGAAGAGATGGAGTAATTCATCCCCGGCATCCGGCCAAGTCTGCCCATAAGTTGATCGAAGCGAATCCTCCAGCCTTCGCCTTGCACTGGCGCCTATCGACGCCCGAATCATTGCAATGTCCCCTTCACATTGAGCGACAATCACAAACCCGTTATCGAGCGATGTCAATTCGACGTGGCTGAACTCGTCATCCAGCCCAACGGCGTGAACCGATCGTATGTACTCTGGCCCGATCACACCGATCGTCGACTTCAGGCCGACTTCCTGATATGGATTCACGAGTTGCATCGTCGATTTCGCCGACACGGTCCCGAGCTTCGCCCCGTCACCTGCCGGCTGGCCGCCGGAGCACAGGTAGTCGTGCTGCCCGTCGGAGACGACGAACTTCGGTAGAAGAAACTGTCCCTCCGAACCAGGGAAGTTCATCGATAGGTGAGTCAGCACGCGTGTCATGAGGCTTCACTCGACACTGAACGATCGAACCACCGACCGCACTCCGCCAGCTCAGTATCGGTGGTGGTCGCGTGTTGCTTAAGCCAGGCCCCAAGCTGGATGATTTCGTCATCCGACGAGCTGCCCGGGTTCTCAGGGAGCCAATTCAAGAACACGTTGTAGAGTTCGGGCCTCATCATGATCGTCTCATGATGGATGGTACTCGAACGGTCAGCGAGTTCGAGCGGAAGCCTTGACTCCCAAGCCCAGGCCTTGGAACTCGTACAGGTCATGAGATCGATCGACGTCATGCCTTCGAGCGGTCGCACTGCACGAGTTGCATCCCAGTAGTCGGAGGGACGTCTGTAGGCCCTCTCCAACCAGCCTCCGAACTCCGTCAGCCCGGCGGCCCAGGAATACGTGTACCGCCGAACGAAATCTGCAGGCGATGTCAGCGGTTCCGGCAGGGGTATGTGCCCGGCCGCAACGCCGCCGGTATCAAATGGGCTGAGACGCGGAGCCTCATTCGGCGAGTCTCCTGACACAGAACTCAGGATGATGGCCTCGCGGTAGTCGGGATCCACATACAGCAGGTACCAGTACACGTGCGGCCGGTCGAACTCCAGAACCTCTTCGCTTGTGCGCGTCGCGGTGTGACCGTCGTCCTGCTCGGAGTATCTGCGTAAGAGCCGGTCACGCAAGGCCTGCTGCCAAGTCATGCTGTGGCCGATCGGACGAAGTCCCATCGATAGCAATGGCTTCCTGATCGTTTCGCCCACAAGCCCGCCTACGAATAGCCAATTCCTCTCGGAAGTGTACCCACACACGGAATCACGCCTCAACTCGATGCAAAGCCACCGCCCGCCGCTTGACAGCTGCGCAACCGCTCCTTGAGCGCGCAACGTTAGAAGTCCGTTAGAAGTCGGGCCCCAGACGCGAAGAAATCCCTTGCACTGCAAGGGATTTCTCGTGCGCGAGGGGGGACTTGAACCCCCACGCCCTTTCGGACACCAGCACCTGAAGCTGGCGCGTCTGCCATTCCGCCACTCGCGCAAGTGGAGCACGAACCTTAGCGGCCTCCTCGACGCTTGGCACGCGCGCGCGTGCGCAACGATGAGCGAAGCGTGCACCTCCGACCGGTTCGCACATCGCACGGGATGTGGGCGGGTGGGGCGACGGGGTGGGTGCCAACGGGAGCACTAGCCTGGCGAGCCACCTATGGGATTGCAGTCACTGGAGCACCGTCTGGAGCGTATGGTCGATGGCGTGTTCTTTCGTCGCTCCAAGGGCTCGATCCGTCCCATCGAACTCGGCCGCCGTCTCGTGCGCGAGATGGACGACCAACGCTCGATCGACGTCAAGGGCCGTCGCATCGTCCCCAACGACTTCACGGTGGTGCTGAGCGCCATCGATCACACGAGCTTCAACGACATCGAAGAAGCGCTCGTCGGCGAACTCGTCGAGGCGGCACGCGAGTACGCCCGCGAAGAGGGATACCACTTCATGGGGCCGGTCACGGTCCAGCTCGCCGTCGACAACAGTCTTCGGACGGGACGGTTCAACGTCGTCAGCCAACTCAAGCAGGCAGCAACCGGCCCCGGGCTCGGCTCGCTCGTCTTGCCGTCGGGGGAACGTGTCGACCTCGATGGCGCCGCGGTCACGATCGGACGGCTCCCCGAGTGCACGATCTCCATCAACGACAGCAACATCAGCCGCAACCACGCCGTCGTCAAAGCCGGACCGTCCGCCTACGTCGTCACCGACCTCGGCTCGACGAACGGCACGATGGTCAACGGCATCAAGATCGTCGGCGAACAACGGCTGCGTGACGGCGACATCATCAGTTTCGGCTCCACCCACGTCCGGTTCGAGGCCTCCTGACCGACCGGAGCACCAGCTCCCCTGCTGCCATGACCGACCAAGTCCTCACCATCTTGAAGTTCGCCCTCCTCGGCTTGCTCTACCTGTTCTTCGCCCGCGTCCTGTGGGCCGTGTGGAGCGAGGTGCGCACACCCAGCCGCCGGCCGATGGTCGGAGCCCCGCGGCAAGCGACCGCTCACGGCGTCGCCGGCGAGACGACCCCGATGGGACGACCCGGCACGCCGGCCGCGCCGGCCACCACGCCGATGGCGAAACCGTCGAAGCCATCCAAGCGGGGGACCAAGCAGCAGCGCGGCCGGGCAACGCAACTCGTGATGCTCGAGCCACGATCGCGGCGAGGCATCACGATGCAACTCGACGGTGACATCGTGCTCGGGCGTGACCCCACCTGCACGATCGTGATCGACGACGACGCGTACATCTCCCAGCGCCACGTCCGCTTCTTCGACTACGAAGGCCAGCCGATGGTCGAGGACCTGGGCTCGACCAACGGCACCTTCCACAACGGATCCAAGCTCGTGGGAGCCCGGCTGCTCCATCCCGGTGACCGAGTGCAGGTCGGCACGACCGTGATCGAGTCGCAATGACACCGTCGACGGAGACGACCTGATGGCGCAGCTCCGCGTCGGCGCATCGACGCACACGGGCCAGGTGCGACCGGAGAACGAGGACAACCTCCTCGTCTCCGACCGGGTGTTCGTCGTCGCCGACGGCATGGGTGGTCACGAAGCGGGTGAGGTCGCAAGCCAGCTCGCCGTCGATCGAATCGCCGAGCTGCTCGCCGGTGCCACCGCACCGAGCGCGCCCGAGGTCGTCGATGCCATCCGGGCAGCCAACGGCGACATCTTCCGCGCCGCGATCGCCAATCCGGGCCAACACGGGATGGGCACCACCGTGACCGCCATCGCCGTGATCTCCGACCCGTTCGCCGGCCGGGCCGAGCCGAACATCGACGTCAACGACAGCTCGGTCAGCCCCGTCATTCCGGCCGAACCGAGCGAGGCGCTGGTGCTCGCCAACGTCGGTGACTCGCGCACCTATCTCTTCCGGCACGGCCGGCTCCGCCGGGTCACCGTCGACCACAGCTACGTCCAGGAGCTGGTGGCCACCGGGCACATCACCGAGGACGAAGCACGCGAACATCCTCGTCGCAACATCATCACCCGCGCGCTCGGCATCGAGCCCGAGGTACGCGTCGACTGGTGGACGCTGCCACTGATCCGTGGGGATCGTTTCGTGTTGTGCAGCGACGGGCTCGTCGACGAGGTCGCCGACGCCGACATCGCTGCGACGCTCACGATCGAAGCCGATCCGCAGGTCGCTGCCGATCGACTCGTCGAGAAGGCCAACCAGGCCGGTGGGCGCGACAACATCACCGTGGTGGTGATCGACGTGCTCGAGGGCGACGACCCTCCCGACCCGACCCAGGAGCTCGACCTCGGACCGGTCTGGGCCGAGGTGGGCACCGACCCCACCCCTGCGGGAACGCTGGAACTCGACCCCGATGCGCCTGCCTCGGACGGCGCTCCTGGTGACGAGACCGCCGAAGGCGGCACCTCACCCGATCGACGCCGTCTCCTCGTGCGGCTCGCCGTCGGGTTCGCCGCGGCGGCGTTGTTGGTGGTCGGTCTGGTCGTGTTCTCGGTGTGGGCCCGCAGTGGCTGGTTCATCGCGTTCGACGATCAGGATCAGGCGGTGATCTACCAGGGCCGACCCGGCGGTGTGCTGTGGATCGAGCCGACAGCAGATGCCGTCGGGCCAGAGCGAGACCAGTTCGATCCCGACGTCGCCGAGGCGATCGACGCCGTCGCGACGTTCGAGAGTTTCGACGCTGCCGCCGAGTTCATCAACGCGGGAACGACGACCACGACGACGACGACGACCACGACCACGACGACCACCACCACGACGGTCCCGGAACAAGCCGCCACCGCCGGCGGCGTGACCACGACCAGCGGGCCGTGACCGACACCGCTGCACCGACCTGGTACGTCGAGGACGACGGCATCGTCGAGCGTCCGGATTCACCGCTTGCTCGGAGCAGGCGGACCACCGAGCTGACGCTGGTGATCATGGCCGCCCTGATCACCGGCGCGGCGTACACGATCACCGCCCTCGGCACGGACGCCGAGATCCCGCCGGGGATCGTCGTGTTCGTCGCGATCCTCATGGGTCTGTTGCTGTGCGCACACATCGTGGTGCGGCTCGTGGCACGCGGAGCCGACGGCACGATCCTCCCGCTCGCCGCGCTCCTGCACGGAATCGGATTCGTGATGATCACGCGACTCGACGACGAACTGGCCGGGCTGCAGGCCACCTGGAGTCTCGTTGCGATCGTCGCCTTCGTCGCCACCCTGCTCGTCGTCCAACGCGCCAGCGACCTCGCCCGCTACAGCTGGCTCTTCTTCTTCGGCGGCGCGTTCCTGCTGTTGCTGCCGCTCGTGCCCGGGATCGGCGTCAACATCAACGGCGCACAGATCTGGGTGAGCATCGGTCCCATCAACTTCCAACCGGGCGAGTTCGCGAAGATCTTCCTGGCGATCTTCTTCGCTTCGTATCTCGCCGATCGGCGCGAGCTGATCGCCGCCTCGACATGGAGAGTCGGGCCGCTGCATCTCCCCGAGCCGCGTTACATCGCGCCGATCCTCATGGCATGGGGGTTCGCCGTGGTCGTCATGGTGTTCCAGAAGGACCTCGGCTCGTCGTTGCTGTTCTTCACCCTCTTCGTCGTGATGATGTGGGTGGCCACCGAGCGCGTCGGGTATCTGCTGCTCGGCGTGATCCTCTTCGCCGGCGCCGCCTACTTCTCGTGGACGCAGTTCGGCCACGTCCAGACCAGGGTCGACATCTGGCTCGACCCGTGGGCCGACCCGCTCGACCGCGGCTACCAGATCATCCAGTCGCTCTACGGACTCTCCGACGGCGGCCTCACCGGCACGGGACTCGGCCGCGGTAACCCCGGCCAGGTGCCGTTGGCCGAGAGCGACTTCATCTTCTCCGCCATCGGCGAGGAGTGGGGTCTGATCGGAGGTTCGGCCGTTCTGATGGCCTACATCCTCCTCGTCGGTGCGGGTCTCCGGACCGCGATGCGAACCGACCGCACCTTCGAGAAACTGCTCGCGGTCGGCCTCACGACCATCGTCGGTATCCAGGGCTTCATCATCATCGGCGGCGTCATCAAGGTCGTGCCGCTCACCGGGATCACGTTGCCGTTCGTCAGCTACGGGGGATCCTCACTCGTCGCGAACTACGTGCTCCTCGCGCTGCTGATCCGCCTGTCGGACTCATCCGCACGACGCCTGGGTGAGCTGCCCGACGACCCGACGCCGACCGAGCGGTGGAAGGCGTGGCGCCTGGGCCGGCGTCTGCGGCGCGACGAGCGTCGGGCGGCCACGTGAACCGCCAGATCCGCCAGCTCGCGCTCGGGCTGATGGCGTGCTACGTGGTGTTGTTCGTCGCCCTGAACTACTGGCAGGTCGGTCGAAAGCAGGAACTCGAAGCGCGCTTCGACAACACGCGACAGGTGCTGCGCGAGTTCAACAAACCTCGTGGCCCGATCGTCACCAGCGACGGCGTCGTGGCCGCGGTGTCGTCTCCCACCGCGCCCGGCGAGCCCTACGAGTACCGACGCGAGTATCCGACCGGCGACCTCCTCGCCGACGTCACGGGATACTTCACGTACGCGTTCGGCGCGACCCAGGTCGAGAAGATGTACGGCGACGTGATGACCGGTTCGACCACGGAGCAACAGATCCGCGGTCTGGGCGACCTCCTCACCGGCGGCACGGGATCGACCGGAACGGTGGAACTGGCCCTGCGCCACGACCTCCAGGAGGTCGCTCAGTTCCTCCTCGCCGGCCAGAGCGGGTCGGTGACGGTGATCGAGCCGGCGACCGGTGCGATCCGCTCCATGTACAGCAACCCGACCTACGACCCGAACACCTTCGTCAACGCGGACTTCGCAGTCACCCAGAAGATCATCACCGACCTCCAGAACGCTCCGGGGAACCCCCTGCTCGCCCAGGCCTACCAGGAGCGCTACATGCCCGGGTCGACGTTCAAGGTCATCACCACCGGCATCGCCCTCGAGAACGGCGTCATCTCGCTCGACAACCAGTTCGCCGACGAACGCGAATGGGTACCGCCCCAGACGACCGACCCGATCCAGAACTACAACGGCAGTCTGTGCGGAGGTGACCTCGCCACCGTGTTCGCCCGGAGCTGCAACATCCCGTTCGCCCAGATCGCCACCCTGCTGGGACCAGAGGCGATGGTGGCCGGCACCGAGGCCTGGGGCATCGGCGAACCGCTGCCGATCGACCTGCCCCGCGCGATCGCGAGCACGTTCGGCAACACCGACAACCTGTCCCAGGAACTCCCGCTCCTCGCGATCCGCGGATTCGGACAGAGCGAGGTCCAGATGGTGCCGCTGCACATGGCGATGGTGGCGGCCACCGTCGCCAACGACGGCGAGATGATGGTGCCCTACGCGGTCGAGTCGACGTTCGACCAGGCGGGCCGAGTGCTCGACGAGACGACCCCGAAGGTGTGGAAGACCCCGATCTCTCCGCAGACCGCAGAGATCGAACGCCAGTTGATGATCGGCGTCGCCGAGCGTGGCACCGCGAGCTGCTGCATCGCCCTGAACGGAGGTGTCCCTGTTGCGGCGAAGACCGGCACCGCCGAACTCGGTGACCCGGCGAACCCCGACCTCTCGCACGCGTGGATCGTGGCGTTCGCTCCCGCCGACGATCCGCAGTATGCCGTGTCGGTCGTGCTCACGAACGTGCAGTCGACCGCGGATGCCGCCGCCACCGGTGGACGACTCGCAGGGCCGATCGCCAAGGGCATGCTCGACTTCCTGCTCACCGGGCCCGGCGCCCGGCCGGTCGCCCCGGCCCCGGGAGCGGGAGGGTGACCGTCACCGCCACGACCGCCGTCGTCTGCACCGGCCTGCAGCCGAGCCGTGGTGACCAGTCGGTAACCTTACGCACCGCTGCGCACCGACGGCGCGGCAAAGAGAGCACACAGTGACGAACAACGGGCAGGCGACGGTCATCAACGACCGGTACGAGATCCACCGACGGATCGGGCGCGGCGGCATGGCCGACGTCTTCTCCGCGCGCGACCTCCTGCTCGACCGCCAAGTGGCCGTGAAGGTGCTGTTCCCGGAGTTCGCCACCGACGAGAACTTCGTCGAGCGGTTCCGCCGCGAGGCACAGTCGGCAGCGAGCCTGTCGCACCCCAACATCGTCAACGTCTACGACTGGGGTAAGTACGAGGGCACGTACTTCATCGTGATGGAGGAGGTCCAGGGCCGCACGCTCGCCGAAATCCTCTCCACCAACAAGCAGCTCACCTCGAAACAGGCCGCGGAGATCGCCAGCGAAGTGGCCGCAGCCCTCGGGTTCGCGCACGACAACCACGTCGCACACCGCGACATCAAACCCGCCAACATCCTCATCGGCTCGAGCGGCCAGGTGAAGGTCGCTGACTTCGGTATCGCCCGCGCCCTCAACGCGCCAACGGAGTCGAACCTCACCCAGGTCGGCTCGGTCATGGGCACCGCCACCTACTTCTCTCCCGAGCAGGCCCAAGGTGCGCAGCCGGACCCGCGCAGTGACCTCTACTCGCTCGGCATCGTGATGTACGAGATGGTGGCCGGCAAGCCGCCGTTCACCGGCGAGAACCCGGTGAGCATCGCCTACAAGCAGGTGCACGATGCACCACAGCCATTGGTCCAGATCGTCGCCGACGTGCCCCGTTCGTTCGAGGCGATCGTCGCCAAACTGCTCGCCAAGGACCCGAAGACCCGGTATCCGAGTGCCGCCGCGCTGCGCGACGATCTGCGCCGATTCCGCAACGACGAACCGGTGCAGGCACTCGTTGCTGCACAGGACTCCCAGAATCGAGTGGCCGGCCTCGCCGTTGCAGGCGCTGTCGGCGCGGTCGCTGGTGCGACCACGGTCAATCCGACAGCAGCGCCTCCCACCGGGATGGTTCCGACCGGCACACCCCGGTCCGCGTCCGTTCCGTCGACCGGCATGATCGAAGCGGGGTACCCGACCGGCGCCTCGTCGGATGCGATGTACTACGACACCAACGGGTCGCGGACCGGCTGGTACGCCCTCGGAGCGTTCGTCGCGTTGATCCTGCTCGTCATCGGCGGCGTCCTGTTGTTCCAGGCGCTCAGCAACGACGACGGCACCGAGGAGACGCGAGAGTTCATCCTCGAGGACTACACGAACCGTCCGCTCACCGAGGTCACCGACGACCTGACGTCCAAGGACATTCGCTTCACGACCACCGCCGAGGAGAACAACCTCGTGCCGCCGGGCTTCGTGCACCGCACCGATCCGGTTGCGGGCACGCTCATCCTGCAGGACCAGATCGTCGAGCTGTTCTACAACCCCGACCCCCAGCTGGTGCCGATCCCGAACGTGGTCGGTCTCTCGTCGGAGGAGGCTCGCACCCGCCTCGCCGCAGAGGGTTTCGACGTCGGGGAGATCACCACCGAAGAGCGCGACGACATCGCCGAGGACACGGTGATCAGCAGCGATCCCGCTCCCGAAACCCCGGCGCTCCAGGGGTCGACCGTGAATCTCGTCGTGTCCGCACCACAATCCAGCGTCCAGGTGCCGGGCGAGGTGATCGGCATGAGCGAGATCGACGCCCGCGCCGTACTCGAGGCGCCACCGTACGAGTTCGTGGTCACCACCGACGTGCGCTCGAGTCCGACGGTGCGCGAGAACACGGTGATGGAGATCCGCCCCGGTCCCGGAGAACTCATCGAGAAGGGCAGCGACGTCCTCATCGTGGTGTCCGGCGGCCCCGAGGACGTCCGCGTTCCGGTGGTCGTCGGACGGACCGAGGCCCAAGCGCGCAACACGCTGACAGAGATCGGTCTCATCCCGATCGTCAGCTTCCAGGATGGCAACTTCGGACCGGCCGAAGACGGGCGTGTGATCTCCCAGAGCCTCCCGGTCGGCTCGAAGGTGCCGCCCGGCACCGAGGTCAACGTCGTGGTCGCCCGCAACACGGCTCCACCGACGACCCAGCCTCCGCCGACCACGACGACGACGCCACCGACGACGACGACGACCGTTCCCTGAGCTGGCGCGGGCGCTCAGTCGACGCGCGAGAGGAACGTTCGCAACAGGTCGTGACCGTGGCCCGTCAGGATGCTCTCGGGATGGAACTGCACGCCCTCCACCTCGAGCGTGCGGTGCCGAACTCCCATCACGACACCATCAGCGCTCCGGGCGGTGACGACCAGCTCGTCGGGGATGCTGTCGGGGGCGAGGGTGAGCGAGTGGTATCTCGTCGCGGTCAGCGGCGACGGCAGACCGGCGAAGACACCGGCCCCGTCATGAAGGATCGGCGAGGTCTTGCCGTGCATCAACTCCGGTGCTCCGACGACGTCGGCTCCGTACACGTGGCCGATCGCCTGGTGCCCCAGGCACACACCGAACAATGGAGTGCCTTGTGCGGCGAACGCGCCGATGGCGTCGCAGATGATGCCGCTGGTCTCCGGTCGTCCGGGTCCCGGCGACAGCAGGACGGCGTCGGGGCCGAGAGCAACGGCCTCGTCGACGGTGATCTGGTCGTTTCGCACCACGATCGGATCCGCACCGAGTTCGCCGAGATACTGAACGAGGTTGTAGACGAAGCTGTCGTAGCTGTCGATCACCAGGACGCGAGGAGCGGAACGCACCTGCCAAGTATGGAGCGTTCACGCCGCCGCCACGCGCCGTGAATGCAGCGCCGACCGGATCACGTATGCTCGGAGCTGCATGGCTCCCCCGAAGCGAAAGACGGGCGGTGGACGGGTCACCCCGAAAGGGACACGACCGGAGGACCGCCACGTCAGTACCAACAGCAGCGACAAGCAGCACGGCGAACATCACGACGTCGCGGCGTCCTCGCGCTACACGCCCAGAGCGCAACGCCGACAGCTCGTGCCACCGCACTGGATCCCCGTGATCATGCTGGTGCTGTTGATCGGCGGCGGCGTGCTGATCATGCTGCGCTACCTGGTCTTCACCGAGACCAACATTCCGACACTGATCGGTCTCGTGATGATCCTGGGCGGGCTCTACACGGCCACCAAGTGGCGATAGCACCGCCGAATCGGGTCACGACCGGTCAAGTTGCAGTGATGTGATTTGACCCCAGGTTTCCCACAGCCCTGTGGACAACTCGCGTTCGCCGGCCCGACGGGACCTTCAGTCGAAGAGCGGAGCGACCTCGGTCATGTCCTCGAGACAGTGTCGAGGAGGCGGCGGATCTTCGTCAGGGGCCATCGTCAACTTCAACTCCACCCCGCAGACATCGCAGCGATACCTGCGGTTCACCTTGCGGAGTTCGCCGGCCGGTGGAGGCTCTGGGGGCATCGAGGTCATGCTGCGCAGCATCATGATGCCGGTTTTCCACAGGACGTAGGCGAGCACCACCCCGACGCCGACCCAGAGCACGGTCGAGAGGGCAGGCATGGGCATCACGCTACCGGCGACGGTTTCGCCGAGCCGGCGACCGCGCGACAATGAAAAGATGAGTTCACTGACCCCGCTGTCCTCGATCGCCGACGTCGATGCCGCCGCCGCGGGCCGAACCGTGCCACGCGAATTCCTCGGGTTGGTACGTGGCCATCCGAGTTCACCCGCACTGCATTCGATGAGCACCGATGGCGGATGGAACACCTGGACGCTGCAGGAGTTCGCCGATCAGGTCGCCAAGGCCGCTGGAGGACTCGCTGGCGCCGGGGTCGGCGCGGCGGAGCGCGTGCTGCTGATGATGCGCAACCGGCCCGACTTCCACTGGTTCGACGCGGCGGCCCAGTTCCTGCGCGCAACACCGGTCAGCATCTACAATTCCTCGTCGCCCGAAGAGATCGAGTACCTCGCCGGCCACGCCGAGGCCCGCGTGGCGATCGTCGAAGACGCCGGCTTCCTCGAGCGGATCCTGAAGGTGCGCGGCGAGTTGCCGGCACTCGAGCAGATCTACGTGATCGAGCCGCCGGACGGCCCCCTCCCCGACGGCGTGTTCCCGGCAGCAGCACTGCTCGAGGCCGCCCCGGCCGACCTCGAGGCGCTCGGCGCGCTCACCGAACCCGACGACATCGCGACGCTGATCTACACGTCCGGTACGACGGGGCCGCCGAAGGGTGTGATGATCAGCCAGTACAACATCGTGTACACGATCGAGATCCTCAAGCGGTCGATCGACTTCGACGACTTCGTCGGGATGCGGGTCGTCTCCTACCTCCCGATGGCCCACATCGCCGAGCGTGCGGTGAGCCACTACCAGTCGATGATGCTCGGCTACAGCGTCTACTGCTGCCCCGATCCCAACCAGCTCACGACCTACCTCAAGGAGGTGCACCCCCAACTCGCGTTCGGTGTTCCGAGGGTCTGGGAGAAGATCTACAACGGCGTCAACGCCGCGCTCGCCGCCGACCCCGACCGCAAGGCTCAGTTCGACGACGGCGTCAACGCGGCGCTCGAGATCCGGCGCTCGAATCTCGACGGCAACTTCACCGACGAGCAGCAGGCGACACTCGACTTCCTCGACAGCGTGGCGTTCTCCAACGTACGAGCACTGGTCGGGCTCGACGCCGTCGAGTTGGCGATCACGGGTGCGGCCCCGATTCCGGTTCCGGTCCTCGAGTGGTTCAACGCCATCGGGGTTCCACTCGCCGAGATCTACGGCATGTCCGAGACGACCGGCCCGATGACGTTCTCGCCCGACCGGCCGAAGATCGGCACCGTCGGCCGCGGCTGTCATGGCATGGAGGTGAAGATCGCCGATGACGGCGAGGTCATCTGTCGTGGCGGCAATGTGTTCCAGGGTTACTTCAAGCAGCCTGACAAGACCGCCGAGACGATCGTCGACGGGTGGTTGCATTCGGGCGACATCGGCGAGATCGACGACGAGGGCTACATCACGATCGTCGATCGCAAGAAGGAGCTGATCATCACCTCGGGCGGCAAGAACATCAGCCCAGCGAACCTCGAGGCCGCGCTCAAGACGATCCCATTGGTCGGTCAGGCCGCCGCGATCGGCGATGCGCGCAAGTTCGTCTCGGCGATCCTCGTGCTCGATCCGGAAGCCACCGCGGTGTGGGCGAAGTCGCGCGGCAAGGAGGCATCGTCGCCGGCCGAGCTGGCGGCCGACCCGGAGGTGATCGCCGAGGTACAAGCAGGCGTCGACGCCGTCAACGAGCAGTTCGCGCAGGTCGAGCAGATCAAGAAGTTCACGCTCGTCGGTGAGGAGTGGATGCCCGACAGCGACATGCTGACGCCGACCTCCAAGCTCAAGCGCCGCGGCGTGAACGCCCGGTATGCCGACGAGATCGAGGCGATGTACGCCTGAGCACCTGCCTCGATCGCCCGACGTTCAGCGTTCTGACGCGGTCGGCTCGTCGATGCCGAAGAGCGTGTCGAGCACTCGACCGATGTGCGCGATGTCCGCGTCGTCGAGATGCACGGCGAACTGGGCTTGAAGTGCCCTGCGGTAGCTGACGTTCATCTCGCGCCACAGCCGTCTGCCCGTTCGAGTGAGCTCGACCTCGACCGCTCGAAGATCGGCGCCCGGAACCTCCCGATGCCGAGCGACCCACCCTTCCTCCTGGAGCCGGTCGAGACGACGACTCAGGCTCGACGGTGGCAGCCGCAGGTCGGCGGCAACATCGAGTGGCCGGGCCCGGCCGCCGAGTCGCTGGAGCGACGCGAGTACGTCGAACCACCCGAGCGGGATGTCCCAGTCGGCTCGCAGCTCTTCGTCGAGTCCGCGCTCGACCTGTCCGACGAGCGCCTGCAGCCCTCGCCATGCCGAAACGCGGGACGAATCGAGGCGAGCCATCCGAGACGATCAACCGGCGTCGAGCCCGGCGGTCGCCGCGACGGCCTCGTCCCACGACGCTCGTTCGAGGAAGAGCTTGCGAGTGGGCATCACCCACCTCGGCGCATTGACACCGAGCGCGCCGTGCAACCGGCCGTTGCGCCCGAACAACGCGAGGAACTTCGCATCGGCGACCGAACCGGCGACGACTCGCACCTCGTCGTCGATCGCGGCCCGGCCGAGGAACTGGATGCGATGATCGAACTGATCACTCCAGAAGAACGGCAGCGGTTCGTAGGGTTCGAACGGCTCGCCGGCAGCGAGATGACGCAGGTTGTTCGCCACATGAGCGCCCTGTTCGGCGGCGTTGGTCCAGTGCTCGACGCGCATCTCCTCGTCGAACAGCCCGTTCGGCCAGCGCGCGACATCGCCGGCCGCGAAGACCCCTGGAACCGCAACGCCGGACACGTCGAGTGCGTTGAGGTTGGCGTCGCACACCACCCCGTCGCGAAGCCGCAGACCGCTGCCCTCGAGCCACTGCGTGTTCGGCGTGACACCGATCCCGACGACGATCGCATCGGCCTGCACGATCTCGCCGCCCACGAGGCGGACTCCCTCGGCGGTGAGCCCTTCGATGAGTACGCCACAGCGGACCTCGACGCCCCGAGCGCGGTGAAGGTCTGCGATCGCCTCGCCCATCTCGGCTCCGAGGCCTCGGATCAGTGGGGCCGCTGCTCCTTCGAGCACGACGACGTCATTGCCGAGTGACTTCGCCGTGGCCGCCGCTTCCAACCCGATGAAGCCGGCGCCGATCACCACGACTCGGCGCCCTCCGTTGACGATCTCGCTGCGCAGCCGAAGCGCATCGTCGAGGGTGCGCAGCTCGTGAACGTGGTCGAAGGTGTGCTGATCGGCGAGGCGCCGGGGGTGGGCGCCGGTGGCGATCACCAGCGCGTCGAAGCCGACCACGGAGCCGTCCGCGAGGGAGAGTTCGCGTCGTCTCAGATCGAGCGAACTGGCCGCTTCACCGAGGCGCCACTCGACGTCGAGTTCGTCGAAGGCGTCGGGCTGGCGGAGGTGGATCCGATCGGACTCCCACTCGCCGGACAACAGCTTCTTCGACAGCGGCGGACGATCGTAGGGAAGATGCACCTCGTCACCGACGACCACGATCGAACTCGCGACGTCCTGCTGGCGGAGCGTCTCTGCAGCCCGCAGGCCGGCGAGAGACGCACCAACGACGACCACCTGCTCGAACGGTTGGATTGACGTCGTCGCGTCGCTGTCGGTCATGGGCGCAACGATGCCACGATTTCGCAGTCCCGGAGAAGCTCACTCGGACCGCCCGACACGGCCAGTAGCGTTTGGGCATGCCTTCCGCCACGGCCGACGACACGCGCCTCACCCCACCGCTGCCCACGCCAACGGCCGTCAACGACATGATCGAGCAACTCTTCCCCGGCTCGAACAACACCTGCCACTCCATCGGCGCCGACTTCGCCGTCGCTCGGCGCGACATCTCCGATGCCGAGCTCCGGCCCGGCGCGTTCGTCTCGGGTCCGTCGCAGTTCGGTCTCGCGGACGCGGCGCTCTGGTACCTCGTGTTCGGCGCGACCGGACGCATCGAACCGATGGCGCTCACCTCGGAGTTGTCGATCCGATTCCTCCGCCCGGCGCAGGGCAAGGTGCTCTGGGCCCGGGCGACACTCGATGTCGCCGGCCGACGCAACGTGGTCGGCACCGTGCACGTCTGGTGCGACGATCGCTCCGACCGGCCGACCGCGACCGCTCAGGGCACCTACGTGCTGCCACTGTGAGCCTCGACCCCCGCCCGTCTCGGTTCCATCTGGCGATGCCGGTCCACGACCTCGCCGCTGCTCGATCGTTCTACGGCGAGCTCCTCGGATGCCGCGAAGGTCGCAGCGCCGACTCGTGGGTCGACTTCGATCTGTTCGGGCACCAGTTCGTCGCGCACCTCGATCCGTCGATGCGGCCCTCGACGCTCGCGAATCCGGTCGACGGCCACGACGTTCCCGTCCCCCACTTCGGTGTGCTCCTCACACCACGAGAGTGGCACGACCTCGCCGAGCGGCTGAGCGGGCGCGGCGTCGAGTTCGTCATCGAGCCACACACCCGCTTCGCCGGCGAGGTCGGCGAGCAGTCGACCATGTTCCTGCTCGACCCATCGGGCAACGCGCTGGAGTTCAAGTCGTTCGCCGACGACTCGCAGGTGTTCGCGCGTTGACCCCGATCACGATCCGTCGAGCCGACGACGGACAGCTCGACGACTACCGCCGGCTCAACGACCAAGCGTTCCGACGCCGTTACGAGGGCGACGAACTGTTCATCGCCGAGGGGTACGTCGCAATCGACCGCCTGATCGAGTCCGGGCACACGATCCGGTCGGTGTTGCTGGCACCCTCTCGGGTCGAGCGGTTCGCCGCGAACATCGATCTGCTCCACAGCCGTGGGGTGCCGGTGTTCGTCGCCGAGCGCGAGGTGATCGCCGAGGTCTTGGGATTCGATCTGCACCGCGGTGTCGTCGCCTGCGCCCACCGCCGCGATCTCCGAGCCGTCAGGAGGCTCCTCGACGGGGCGCACCGTCTGGCCGTACTGGAGGGTTTGAACGACAACGAGAACCTCGGCGCGATCGCTCGTGCGGCCAAGGCGTTCGGCTTCGACGGGATCGTGCTCGATCCGACGTGCACCGACCCCTACAGCCGCCGCTCCGTGCGCGTGAGCATGGGTGAGGTGTTGACGCTTCCGATCGCGCGGGCCGAGCCCGACCGGTGGCCCGACGTCCTGGACGATCTGCGAGGCGCGGGTTTCGAGGTATGGGCCATGACACCCGCGGCAGCTGCCGACGGGCTGTGGAGCGTCCAGATCCCAGACCGGGTGGCGGTGCTGCTCGGCGCGGAGGGGCCGGGGCTGACCGATCGCGCCATCGCCGCTGCGGATCGTCAGGTCCGCATCCCGATCAGCGCCGAGGTCGATTCACTCAACGTCGGCCAGGCCGCCGCCGTCACCTTCGCCGCCCTGACCCGCCTCTGAGCCTGTCGTTCCGGAACGACGAGGTACCCGGTGTCCGGACGCGGCGGTGCGGAGGGGCCTGCGAGCCCGTCCGCACCG